>JAFZIX010000142.1 GCA_017554135.1 Bacteroidales bacterium
GGAAGGTCGTTGTCGATGGTCTTGGGAACGTGGATGTTGTGGATGGGATACTGCTTTGCCTCGAGGAACTTGGCGATGCGGTTCGCGGTGGAAGCGGTGTCGTCTCCGCCGACGGTGACCAGAAGTTTGATGTTATTGTCTTTGAAGAGTTCCAGATTGAAATTCTTCTCGAAATCCTCGTCCGTGGGTTTGAAACGGCTCATCTGCAGATAGGAACCACCGCGGTTGAAATAAGCGTCAGCCTTGAAGAAGTCGATGTCTTCGGTGCGGGGAGCCTTGCTGAAAAGCCCGGAATAACCGCCATGAAGGCCGATTACGCGATAACCATTGGAAAGGAATGTTTTTGCAACAGAGCAAACGACGGTGTTCATGCCCGGAGCAGGGCCGCCGCCACAGAGAATGATTATTGAATCTTTCATAATGAAATAAGGATAATTCACTAATTAATACGCACGCAAAGTTAAGAAAAAATGTATCTTTGCCAAAGTATGAAAAGGATATTTCTCACAATAGTGCTTGCCATATTCATGGCAGGGCCTGTAAATTCACAGGTTTTCGAGGCAGTTTTCCAGCAGAAACCCGAGAGCGCCAGCCCGGGTTCGAGGCAGGGTGGAGTCGCGATGGACGGGATGCTCTTCCAGTTCATGGACGGCGCCCCCGCAATCGATGTATATTCGCTGAAGAAAGGGGAGCATCTGCAGCGCATCCCTCTGGAAGGCCGTAAGGCTTGGCACTGCAACAACGCCTGCGTGTCCTGCACATACCTTCAGAAGGGGGATAAATACCCTTTGATATACGTCAGCCAGGAGAATAAGGCCGAGCACTGCATCTGCGTATTCCGCATCAGCGGAAAGAAGGGTTTCTTTGCCGCAGAACTGGTTCAGAAGATAATCCTTCCCACACCTGTGCAAATGGGTCTGTGGTATCCCAATCTGGTGCTGGATAATGACAAGGAGGAAATATATGTCACAGGATATAGCCGCGAAAGTTGGAAAGACGCCCGCTTCGGAAATGGGCTGCAGGTGCTTAAATTCAAACTCCCGGCTGTCTCGGAAGGCGAAATCTCCATCAGCGCCGACGAAATACTGGAGCGCCGCATCTATTCTTTCCGCCTTGCAACCCAGGGAGCAGTGATAAAAGACGGCAGGATGTATCAGGTCTATGGAATGGCGGGGGATTCGGCGATAGTCTGCTACGACCTTGAAAGCGGGCTGGAATTGTGGGCAAAAGACCTCACCGCAGCCGGCATACCCAATGAGCCCGAGTCGTTGTATTTCAACGGGAAAGAGCTATACTGCACGGATGTGAAGGGTATAGTTTACAGGTGCAAGACACTGTAGTCCCAGGCACCCACTCCTATATCCACCTTTGAAGGCAGCCACGCCAGTTCCTTCTTTGCCCTGAGATCCTCGGGGAGGTTTATTCTCATCTCTGAGGGAGAGTCGGAGAAATTGCACAGCACCAGTACGGCTTCGGCCTTACGTTTCCGGGGCATGCGCTTATAGCGGAGGAAGGCGAAATGCTTCTCGGGATCAAAGCCCAGAACCACTGAATTGCACCAGCACAAATCGTAGTTGAAACCCTCCGAAAACACGGGATCCGAGAGCCTCGAGAATAATTCACGATACTTCGAGAGCAACTTTAAACGCTCTGCGGCAAGTCCTTTGCCTGTACGCACATAGCGCCATAACTTTTCCAGCGTTTCAGGCTTGGTCCAGTTGAAAATCGAGGTCCTTCCTTCAACTCCTTCAGGAGCGGCTTCTCCAACTTCCTGTCCGGCATAAATCATATAGGATGCACCATTGAAAAGAGCCCCGGCGGCAAGGGCGGGGAAGGCCTTCCCGGCATTCCCGGCAAACCATGGAGAAGCGAAGCGCTGCTCATCGTGATTCTCCAGGAAATTGAGCATGTCCGGCTGCAGTTCCTGAAGCGACTGCCAGTTGCGTGTGATATTGCGGACAGATGCGCCATTGCAGATTATCGCGCGCAGATAATCATAGAGCCCGGACTTGTCGTATAGCAAGTCGAAGCCCAGGTCTTTTATATAGCGGCGGTAGTTGGACTTTTCGTAGGCCTCGCCGATGAAGATTATCCCGGGATAAAGTTTCTTCACTCCGGAAATCAACCATTTAAGGAACTCCGGAGGCACCAGTTCCACCATATCGCAGCGGAAACCGTCAACCCCTTTACCAGCCCAGTAGAGGACTATTTCCAGCATTTTCCGCCACGCTTCGGGATTGGAATAATCCACCTTGCGGGTATCGGTCCAGTCATAATCGCAATAATCGCACTTAGGCACGTCTGTACAGTCCGGGCTGACATGGTTTGGGATGTAATCTATTATCACCTTGAGACCGGCCTGATGCGTCCTGCGCACCAGCCTGACGAACTCTTCCATGCGTTTCTCAGGGACATCCGCAAGATAGGGATTCACGTCATGATAATCCTCTATGGAATAGGGGGAGCCGGGATCTCCCTTGACATAGGGCCTGCCGCTGGCATGGCGGATTACTCCGGTATACCATACCGCGCTGACATTCTGCGATTTAAGATAGTTGAACGCCTTTGAATCCCAGTCCGAGAACTTTCCCTTTCCCCAGATGCGGGGGAGCACCTGATAGATTACTTCCATAGCCCGTGGCCTTTGAATTCAGTTACGGTGATGGCTGCCGCAATCGACACGTTAAGCGACTCTGAACCGCCCCCGAAAGAAGGGATTGTAATCCTTTTGCTGCACTCGGCTGCCACGGCATCTGAAATACCGTTGGACTCATTTCCAAGCACTATCAAGCCTTCGGCAGGAAGGGTACTCTCGTATATATTATCTCCGTCCAGGAAAGTGCCGAAGACCTCCAGACCGGCTGCACGGAACTCCCGGCACTTGGAAGATATATCGCAGTAAACCAACTTCTTACGGAAGATAGCACCCATAGAGGCCTGCACCACCTTGGGATTGAATACCTCAACACTGTCGGGGGAGGCAAACACACAGTCTAGTCCGAACCAGTCGGCAAGGCGAAGTATGGTGCCCATATTGCCCGGGTCCCTCACGGAATCCAGCGCCAGGCACAACCCGGCAGTTCCATGTACGGCGGGGGATGGCTTACGCACCACGGCAAGCACGGGAGAGGGAGTATTGCAGCCGCTGATGCGTTCCATAACCTTTTCACCCACATCTTCCCGACGCACCACCATTACGGTTTCCAGCCCGGAGGCAGCCAGTTCGGCAACCATCTTCTCGCCTTCCACGGTAAACAGGCCGAGTTCATCCCGGAATTTCTTTTCCCGCAGGGAGCGTATCATCCGGATTTCATTATTGCTGAGTGTATCCATCATTGCAAAAATACAATCAAGCACAGATAAAAGCAAATAATTGTTATATTTGTAAGATATGAAACGAGTCCTCCTGATTGTCTCAACCTGTCTCCTGCTATTCTCCTGCAGCACCACCCGCGTGCTCAAGCAGGGGCAGTACAGGCTGGAGGACAACGTTATCACAATCACCGACGACGACCAGTTCAACAGCAACGAAATACGCAACTATATCCGCCAGAACGACCTTGGCGGCGGAATCCTGGGTTTCAATCCCTTCCTGTACGTATACAACTGGTCCAAACGCGACGGGCTTTTCCACAAACTGGGCACCGCGCCCATAGTGTATGAAGAATCGGCCGTTGGCACTTCGATGAACAATATCACGAATCATCTCCGCTACCTCGGCTATTATTCCGCCAAGGTGGACACCGCTACGGTGCGCTACAACAAGTTGATTACTGTGCACTACATAGTCTCCCTGGGCGAGAGATACACCATAGACGAGATTGCTTTCGAGGTGCCCCAATACGAACCTTTCATCAGCGATTTCAATGCAGACACTTCGGAGGTAGCGACGATACTCAGGGGCAATTACCTCTCCGAGCAACTCCTGGAAGGGGAGACAGTCCGTTCCGCCGCCCGCATGAGAAACATAGGTTACTATTCCCTTAACAAGAACAACTATTCGTTCGAGGCGGATACCCTGGGCGGCCATACTATCCTGAAATACAGGATTAATGAGTATGAACGCGGACAAAGCACCACGATTTCGCAGCCCCTGAACAAATATACCATAGGAAAGGTTTCCATCAACTACCCAAAGGATCTGAAATTCCGCAATTCCGTTTTGAAAGGCCTGAATACGGTAAAACCGGGAGATGTTTACAGTGAAAGCACCGTCGCGACCACCTACAGCCGCCTTTCCACGCTCAAAGTCTTCAGCGGAGTATCGGTGGAGATGACACAGGCGGACAGCAGCACGGTGGATTGCAATATCAATCTGAACCGTTCCCCGGTTCAGGGCTTCAAAATCAACCTGGAGGGCTCCAGCAACTCCTCGGGCCTGATGGGTATATCACCGCAGGTCAGTTACTTCCATAAGAATTTTTTCCACGGCGGAGAGTGGCTTAACCTGGGCTTCAACGGGGATTTCCAGTTCAGGCTGGACGATGATACCCGAGCCACCGAATATGGTATATCGGCAGGTATCAGTTTCCCCAGGTTTCTGGGCTTGCCATACAAGTATTTTCGCCGTTCCAGCATTCCCAGGACGGAACTGAACCTGGCATTCAACCATCAGAACAGGCCGGAATATACGCGCAACATCGTTTCCGTGAACTACGGCTATTCAGGCATCAGCAGGCACAATGTAAGTTACCAACTATATCCCCTGAGGCTGAATTTCGTGAAATTGTTCGGCCTGGACGCCGCGTTCAGCAAGACGCTGTCCAACAATCCCTACATGCGCTACTCATACCAGGATCACCTGGATGCAGGCATAGGGCTCATGCTATATTATAACTCCAGCACGGAAATCGTTCCCAGCAGCGATTATTTCTTCCATCGTTTCAGCCTGGATCTTTCCGGCAACGTGCTGAGTTTGTTCAAAGGTTTCATGAACGCAAATTCAGACGGTTCATACCTCATCGGCGGTTCTCCTTTCGCCCAGTATGTGCGCGCAGAGTATTCGACAGGCCGCACCTGGAGGTTCGGGAGAGGGGACAGGCAGGCTATTTCCACCAGGTTCCTGGCAGGAGCCGGCTATGCCTACGGGAATTCATCCGCAATGCCTTTTGAAAAGCAGTTCTATGCCGGTGGGGCAAGCAGCATGAGAGGATGGCAGGCAAGAGACCTGGGCCCCGGATACGCTCCCAAGGACGACGCCTTCATCATTCCCAGCCAGACCGGCGACCTCAAGTTGGAAACTAATCTTGAATACAGGTTCAAACTTTTCTGGAAACTGGAGGGTGCGGTTTTCACCGATATAGGTAATGTATGGAACCTGCAGTATCAGGATACGGCTGAAGGCCGCCTGGGGGCATTCAAGTTGAGCGACTTCATGAACAGCATAGCTGCCGACTGGGGCCCGGGACTGCGCCTGAATCTGGATTTTATCCTTGTCAGGGTGGATTTCGGCATGCAGGTGTTTGAACCGTCCAGAGCCAAGGGGCAGCATTTCGTTACACCCCGGGAGTGGATCAAGGGGTCCAACAATGCGTTCCATTTCGGAATCGGTTATCCGTTCTAATCCTTACTATAATACTTAGGCCAGCAGGCTTTGAGATACGCTTTGAGCGCGTCCTCGTGCTTGTTGGGAGCCGGATGATAGAACACCCGGCCTTCCAGCCCCTCGGGCATGAATTCCTGATCCACGAAGTGCCCGGGGAAATCGTGGGCATATTTGTAGCCATCGGAATACCCCAGATCAGACATAAGTTTCGTGGGAGCGTTACGCAGATGCAGGGGCACCGCACGAGTCCTGTCTTCTTTCACAACGCCCAGGGCCTCTTCCAGGGCCATATACGAGGCATTGCTCTTGGGGGATGATGCAAGATACACAGTGCACTCGGCCAGAGGGATGCGCCCTTCGGGCAGGCCGATCTGGTTTACGACCTGGAAAGTGGCGTTCGCCAGCAGCAGCGCGTTGGGATTTGCCAGCCCCACATCTTCCGAAGCGCTCAAACAAAGCCTGCGGGCGATGAACAGGGGGTCCTCACCGCCGTCCAGCATGCGGGCAAGGTAGTAGATGGCTGCATTCGGGTCGGACCCTCGAATGCTCTTGATAAAGGCGGAGATGATATCGTAGTGCATCTCTCCGTCTTTATCGTAGATGGCGACGCTGTCGTTCAGGCACTCTGTGACCTTCTTGTTATCGATGATTATCTTCTTCGCACCGGCCTGGGAATCCACCACAAGTTCCAGTATGTTCAGGAGTTTGCGCCCGTCGCCGCCGGACTGGCGGAACAGGGCATCGGTTTCCTTCACATCTATCTTGCGTTCCTTCAGCACCTCGTCCTGCTTCAGGGCACGATCCAGCAGAGCCTGCAGATCGCTTATCTCAAGGCTCTTGAGCACATAGACCTGACAGCGGGAAAGAAGGGGAGTGATGACCTCGAAAGACGGATTCTCGGTGGTGGCACCTATCAGCACGACCGTGCCGGCCTCCACGGCCCCAAGAAGGGCATCTTGCTGAGCCTTGTTGAAGCGGTGGATTTCGTCGATGAAGAGCACCGGAGCGGCCGACTGGGAGAAGATTCCGCCGGCTTTGGCGGCATCAATCACATCCCGCACATCCTTCACACCGGCGCTGATTGCGCTGAGGGTGAAGAATTCACGCTTGCAACTGTCTGCGATAATGCGGGCCAGGGTGGTCTTGCCCACGCCGGGAGGGCCCCACAGAATGAAGGAACTCAGGTTCCCGCTCTCTATCATATTGCGGAGTATGCATCCTTTTCCCACAAGATGCTGCTGCCCCACATAGTCTTCCAGACTGTGCGGGCGGAGGCGTTCGGGGAGGGGAGGCAGTAGTCCGTTCATCAGGCAATCTCCTTCTTATATGCACGACGGCGCTTGTGCTGCACGCGGTCGAATGCTTCGAAATGATTACGTATACTATGATTCTCTTCAAGTTCGGCGTTGGTTTCCGCCCACTTTACACCAAGTTTATGGTACTTCTCCACCATATCGCAAACCACGAGGGCGGTGACTCCTGTCTTGCGGACATCGGAGCGTGCCCCCATGAGGAGCAGTTCGGAACCTTCGCTATGCTTGATGAAGAGAGCCTTCAGCAGAGGCCACCAGCCGAAGGGGAAAATACGCCCGCGGGACTTGATGAGAGCATCGGCCAGCGAAGGCATGGTTATGCCGAAAGCCACGATCTCCCCGTTTTCATTTTCGATGGAGGTTATATAGCGGAGATCCAGGATCTTAAGATAGAATCCAATATACTTGTCCGCCAGGTTCTCCGGCAGCATCGTATACTCGTAAAGTTCCTTATATGTGTCGGTTATGAGGGCGAAAAGTTTCTGGGCATAATTCTCTTTGCGGATGATCTTACGTGTGACCGGGCGAATCCTGAAGTTGTATTTCTGCTCCACGATTTTGGCCACACGTACGAATTTCTCCGGCATCTTCTCCGGCATGAATATCCTGTATTCAAGCCAGTCCGCATCCTTCTTGAAGCCGAGGGCCTCTATATGCTCCACATAGTATGGATAGTTATAGATCAGCGGCATTGTGCTCTGCTGGTCGAAACCCTCGACCAGCATGCCTTCAGGGTCGAAATCGGTATATCCCAGCGGGCCTACGATATGAGTCATTCCACGGGCCTTGCCAAATTCTTCCACTTTGGCGATCAAGGCAGCGGAGACTTCTTTGTCGTCAATGGTATCGAACCAGCCGAAACGCACTTCCTCATGCTTCCAATGCTCATTCGCCCAGCGGTTTATGATGGCGGCGACACGCCCGACCGGTTCACCGTCCTTATATGCCATGTAAAGTTCCTGTTCACAGAAATCCGATGCCGGATTAGTGGCAGGATTCAAGGTGCCCATTTCGTCGAAAACAAGGGCGGGCACGTAGTATGGATTGTCCTTGTAAAGTTTTTCCGGAAAGAGCACGAACTGCCTCAACTGGCTGCGTACGGAAGGGTCGATAACTTTAATCTCAACACTCATTTCAGGTTCGGAGCTTTAGTACTTTAAGACGCGAATTTATGGTTTTTTGAAATAAAAACCAATAATAATTGTTAACTTCGTGAACAAAACCGAACCTGAATGAAAGCCCGAAAGATGATAATGCTTGCCCTGGCATGTCTTGCCATGCATTTCAATGCATCAGCCGGGGATTTGTCCACGGGCTTGTTCAATTCCGTCAAGGGCTTCGGCCTCAGCATCGACTATGACGCAACCGAGGATATCTATAACTCATACACGGTCTATGCGGATTTATACGGAATGTATTCCGGAGTTTCTCATTCAGCGGGCATCAAGTTCGTATATCTGCACTATAACAGGCTGACACATATGGAGTCGCCGAATGCCAAATACGATATCTACCTCGGACCGGGCGCCAGCACGGGTTACGTACGAGACAATGGCGCCGAAAGATTCGGCCTTGTCCTGACCGCAGACCTGGCAGTGGCACTTCGTGTCAGTTTCAACAGGAGTCTGGAACTGGAACTTGGCACTGTGGCGGAACTCGGCTTCACCTATGGCGAATCCGACAATAAATCGCAACTGGATATATATGCAAACGGCCTTATGCAGGCCCTGCTTCCTACTTTGAAGATAATGGTAAGATTCTGATGAAACGGGCAGCAGCATATCTTGCAGCCCTGCTGCTATGCCTTTCCGCCAATGCCGGAGGGAAAGACTTCCTGCGCCGTTTCCACCCCGGTCTGGAATGGGGATATACCCTCACCGCAACCTCTTATCAGCATTTCAACTACCTGGACACTTCCATAGGATTCAGGATCAACGACCAGGGATGGACCTACCCGCCCAGGTCCAATGCCTTCATTCTGGGATCACTGACTTTCGACTTGTCCGACCGGTTCTGCCTGGGGCTGCTTTCGGGCTACGAAGGGATAGACCGCATGCGCCGCACCATTCCACTCCTGTGCCGGGGGAGTTTTTATCCCAATGGCAGAGATGAGGACGGTGTCTTTTTCTTCTCCGATCTCGGATTGAACCTGAGCCATCCCGAAGCCAGAGGCAACCAGATGCAGATCGGCTCCGGCTATACTATCTTCCTTGCTCCTCGTTGCGCACTCGCTTTCCAGGCAGGAGGAAGGGTGACATACGACCGTCCGGACGTGTGGGACCCTATCGAAGAAGAGTATATACCAAAACGAAATATCAAGCGTAACGACGCCTGGTATTTCGCTTTGAATATAGGAGTGAGCCTGAAGTTCTAGAACAAGGCGTCCACCTTTGCAATTATCTCATCTGCAGGAAGTTCCGGGCTAAGCACAAGTGCCGGTTCAAGCAAGTGGTAACCTTTGGCCATGGCTGACAGGGAACCGCCTCCGGTGATATTCAGCATTATTACCTCGTCCTTTCCCACATGGCCGTCGCGCACAGCCGAAGCAAGAGCGTGAACCGCGCATGCCGGGGCAGGGAAGATGTCATATCCCTCAAGGTTACGGAACTGCATTATCCAGTAGATGATATCGTCGTTGCTGGCGAGGAATGCGTCTCCGCGGGAATCCTTCAGCGCATCGAAGAGGCCGCCTGCAATGCCGTACGGGGGCTTGCGGTTGCTCAGCACCTTGGCAAGGATGCACTCCGCCTGGTGGCGTCCGGCTTCAGCATCCAGCGGCACCAGGTCCCTTCCGCCTGCCTTCCAGGAATCGTAAAGCAGGGTGAAAGGCTTGTTCTGGGCGACAAATATCTTCATCTTGGTGCGGCCGTAAGAGCCGTCATCGATAAGGCGGAGATTGTTCTCCCATGCGGCGATTGCCCCGGTTCCGGAGCCGACTGCCTGGAAGTATGCGTCAGGAATGCGTCCGATGGCCTCTACGGCCGACAGAAGCGTCGTACCCATCCCATCCCTTCTGGCGACGTTCTTGGCGCCTCCTTCGGCGAAATAACGCGAATCCTGGCAAAGTTTGTCACCGAGGGCGATGGCATCGTAGTAGTCGCTGCCGGCAGGGGAGGCTATCAGTTTGACGCAGGGATTCAACTTCTTCTGGAACCAGAGGTCGTGCCTGTTGTCGAACGGGACGCAGATCACGATGGGGATGTCGTTGTCGGAGCAAACCTGGGCGAAGGCGCGGGCAGTATTGCCGGCGGACTGCACCACAAGGGTACGTTTCTCTTTCTTGTCCAGCCTGGCGCAGACGCTGAAGGCCTCTGTCTCCTTGAAGGAGCAGGTCTGGAACTTGGCGCCTATCTTGGGGTTGTAGCCGGAGAACGTGATATAGAGGTTATCCAGCCCCAGGAACTTGCCCAGGCCCTTGCTATGATAGGTCACAGGCGCGCAGGAATGCTTGAGAGTGCGCTTGATGGGCATCCACTCGGCATAACGGTACAAGCCCTTCAGGTCGTCCCGGGGAGTGAATTTCTTATTCTCGTAAACAGCACGGACCAGCGAGGGGGAAGTTGCCTCCGGATCGGCCAGGGTCCATCCGCGGTCTTCGAAAATGCAGCCGGTGCCGACATTCATCAGTTTATACTTGGTTCCATGGAATTTCATTTCAGTTCAGGTTTATAGTGTAATGAAAAGTTTAGTCATGTATGCCACAAAGAGTATCAGCATCAGGCTGGCATCGAAACGGTCCAGTATATTTTTCTTCCCGGTATAGACACTGGTCCAGACCAGGATTATGCTGAGCAGAAGGGCGCTGTAGTCATATACGTCGATTCGCGCGAAACTAGTAGGGAAGATTACCGCGGAAGTACCCAGGATCAGCAGCAGGTTGAACACGTTGGAGCCCAGGATATTTCCCAGCGCCAGTTGGCTGCGCTTCTTCACCAGTGCCACTATGGAGGTGATGAATTCCGGCAGGGATGTGCCC
>JAFZIX010000143.1 GCA_017554135.1 Bacteroidales bacterium
AATGTCAGCCGCCAGGCTCTTGGTTTCGGCAAAGCCTTCCACACTGAAGCGGATGTTGGCCTTCACCTCTCCGTCATTCCCGACCTGATCGGGAAACTCCTTTTCGCATCCCGCCAGCGCCACCAGCGCCAGCGGAAGCAAGTAGCGTATCATCGGTCTCATAGGCATCAGTATATGGCGCTTCCGGTATCGTCGGTATAACCGACGTTAATGTTGCCGATTTCGGTCTCCTCCCAGTCAGCGACGGAGATTTCCACCTCGGCGGCTATCTTGATTTCAAAGAAGTTGGAATAGTCGCTGCCTTCCCGCTTAAGGGTAATTCTGGAAATCTGATAGGCCACGTTGTGCATGGGATAGTACATCAGGATAGGGTAGAAATACGACCTTCCATCCACGCTGATTTCCACTACCAGTTTCGGGAAAGCATTCTGATTGCTGGAAGTGGAAAGGACGCCGTAGTACCCATATGGTACGCAGCCCTTCATTCCATACAGACTCTTGTTCACCGTGAGCGTATGCGACTGGGAAGGGTTGGTGGACGAGCAGATACGGCCTTCTCCCAGGGAGTTGTCATACGACTGGACCGTATTGGTCAGCCAGACATCCGTCGCCGTGATGTTCAGGACCCCGGAAGCTACATTCTTGTTCTTGTTCATCAGGAAGGAACAGCTCACGGTCGCGTCCGTGCTCGGATTCCAGCAGGAATAGCTTGTGCCGTCCTCCAGGCGGTATCCGTTTCTGATGACCTCCAGGCCGCCAAAGAACGGCTGATCCTCGGTGGTTGTCTTCTGAGGGCCGAAGATGGCATTGTCAATGTAATCTGGCTCCAAATAGCTCAGATAATCGCCGCCCATCGTAACGATGGCAGCCGTATTGATCAGGGCGATATTCTTCACGAATACATCCTTTCCCATCCAGGATTCGTCCTCGAAGTCTGCCACGATTTCTCCCACGTCCACGCGGTAGAAAAAACGCTCCAGAGACACGTCCACCGTCTGGTCGGCATTGAAATAGACATATTTGGTCCCGCCCATCGGCACGCCGTATGTGCCGTCATAAAAGTCAATGCTGCGGATGTTCACATTGTAAAGGCGGTTGCCGTAGGTGTTGGCAATCTTATCGGCAATGGCCGGAGACAAGTTCGCATAAAACAGGTAACCTTTCTTTGCGTTGGTCGGATTCTGGACATGAAACACGCCGGATTCCAGTTCGGCGGCAGTCAGGACATAATGCACGGGGAGGCAGTCCCAATAAGTCTGTCTGCCGCAGTTGTATTCATAGACATCGATCCGGTCGATGCTCTCATCGTCCAGGGCACCAATGGTCCGCGCCTTGGTCTTGGGCTGCCGTTTTACGTTCAGTTTGAAAGTGGCCGTGCACATCTCGACGCCCAGCTCGTACTCTCCGTCATTTCCGGCAGGACCGGGTATCTCCTTGTTGCAGGAGACCCCGGCCGCCAGAATGACGAGAAAGCTCATAATGTGTAAGATCTTTCTCATGGGTTTAGGGTTTAGATAGTGATGTCGTCTTCGCCTTCGTCGGTGACGTCAACGGTGGTCCAGCCGGTCACGTTGATCTGGAAGGTGCAGTCAGCAAAGCTGACGGGCATGTCCGGGCTGTCAGAGCCGGGACGGGTAAGAATCAGTTCCTCAATCTCATAGCTCTTGTTGGCTTCCAGAACAGGAAGAGTAATCGGGTAGTAGTAAATGTCGCTTCCAATGCTTGCTTTGATGACCAGACGGGTGTGGCGGGGGCTCCAGGTAGTGGACTCACTGTCGTTCACCGTCGGGTTAGGATAAGCGAAGAAGGTATGAACGTAAGAATAACTTGCGTTGTTGGCCAGGGTAGCAGCGGGGGTGTCGTAAGTGATATAGGACAAATCGTCATTATAGCCACGCTGGTTGAGCCATAAAGTAGGAGCCGCTGTTTCGCCGTAGTTGATGTCACCAGGCACATTGATCAGAAATATCTGGGCCAGGGAGAAGGTCTTGGCGGCCAGGGAGGATACCGTGAATGCACGTGTGATTTTCTTGATGACCACACGGGCGGCCAGACGGTGCACGTCAATGGTCAGCGGAGAATCGTCAGGAAGGTCCACTTCGTCTTGATGACCAATCATCTCGAACCCGGCACTGGAATTTCCTGACAGCAGGGAAGATGTGGCCAGAAGGGCAGTCTTGGTGCTGATGGCAGAAAGGTCCGGGCAGTTGACCAGGGCGTAAACCTGACGCTCACCGGCAGTGCAGCTCACGGTCAGTTCGTCGTCATTGCTCACGCTGGCGTAGGCATCCAGTGCATCGCCACGGAAGACAAACACCTGAAGGTTGTTCACCTGATTCTCATTGGCCGCCACAATGTTCGTGGCTTTGGTCTGCACCAAATTGCCACTGCGCACGTTGACCTTGAGCTCGCAGCGCTCCTGCTGCTGTACGGGATCGGGAATCTCATTGATCTGAGTGTCCATGTTCTTGTTGCACGCCACGGTGCAGAGGGTTGCGGCCACGGCCGCGAGAAAAGCAATCTTTTTCATTGTTCGATTGGGTTTAATGGGTTGATAATTAATTGTTAGAAAGGTTGAACCTTTTTACGATTTCTGCGATTTCAGGGTCCAGATTACCCCGGTGCCAGAAGGCGGGCTTCAGTTCGCAGGCCTTAAGGAAGGCCGACTTGGCCTGTTCCTCCCGGTCTGTCCGGGCATAGACTACGGCTAACAGGTACTTGATATCGGCATTCGTCATGCCCGGCCCCGACCGGGCATCTAAATCTTCCAGAATAACTCTGGCAGTACCGTTGTATTCCAATTCTAGATAAGCCAAGGCCGTGTTGATGTCCTTGTAGTCCTTAAGCAGAGTGATGGCCCGCTTGTAGTCCCGGTTCAGGAGGGCCTTGATTCCGTCCTGATACTTCGCATCGTGCGGATTCTGGCTCTTGTCCACAAATGCCGTCAGGCTGCTGATGTAGTAGGTGAGGGAGTC
>JAFZIX010000144.1 GCA_017554135.1 Bacteroidales bacterium
CATAGGCAGACATGGGGCCTTTGGCAAGTTCTTCTTCAGTTCCGGGAGTGATGTCGTGAATCATTCCCCTCCATTTCAGTTCTTCTACAAAATTCTTCATCGAATGATTATCTAATAACTTACAAATTTGGGCAATTATTGCTAAATTTGCAACTGCGAAAATACTATTTACACAAGATATGAGAAAGAACATTGTTGCAGGAAACTGGAAGATGAACACCACAGTTCCTGAGGGCGTACAGCTCGCAAAAGAAGTTGTCGAAAAATCCAAGGAAGTCCCCGCCGAGGTAGGCCTCATCGTGGCCACCCCCTTCACTCACCTCTGCCCCGTGGCGGAAGTGCTCAAGGGTACTCGCGTAGAACTTTCCGCACAGAACTGCGCCGATAAGGAAAAGGGCGCCTACACCGGAGAAGTCTCCGTCGGCATGCTCGTTTCCACTGGTGCCAAGTGGACCATCCTCGGCCACTCCGAGCGTCGTCAGTACTACGGCGAGACCGATGCCAAACTCGTTGATAAGGTGCAACTCGCTCTTGCAGCAGGCCTGAAGGTCATCCTCTGCGTCGGCGAAAACCTCGACGAGCGTGAGGCCGGCAAGCACTTCGAAGTTGTCAAGACCCAGACCGAGAACGTGCTCTTCCACTTCACTGCAGAAGACATGAAGAACATCGTGATCGCATATGAGCCTGTCTGGGCTATCGGTACCGGCAAGACCGCTACCGCTGAGCAGGCACAGGAAATCCACGCTTGCATCCGCAAGGTCCTGGCCGGCAAGTTCGGCGCACAGGTCGCAGACGACACCACCATCCTTTACGGTGGCAGTTGCAAGTCTTCGAATGCAAAGGAACTCTTCGCCCAGCCCGATATCGACGGTGGTCTGATCGGTGGAGCAGCGCTGAAGTCTGACGACTTCATCGCCATCGCAAAGGCTTTCTAGCCTTTGCTAAATTTCCACCACCGCATCCGCATACTTGCTTGCGGCCTGCCGGTGAGAGATAAACAGAATGGTTTTAACCCCGTGATAGCTGTTGCAGATATTCTGCAGCAGCTTTTCTTCTGTCTCTGCGTCGAGGGAGGAGGTGGATTCGTCCAGAATCATCACCCCGCCGGGGCGCAGCAGGGCCCTGGCGATGGCGATCCTCTGGGCCTGTCCTTCGCTCAGGCCGCTCCCAACCTCGCCGCAGGGAGTATCCAGCCCCTTGGGCAGAGAATAGACAAACTGCGCCATGGCGGTATCCAGCGCGGCGTGGATTTCTTCCTCCGTGGCCTTGGGCGCCGCCAGTTGCAGGTTGGAACGTATGGTGCCGCTCAGCAGCGAGTTGCCCTGGGGAATATACATGAAATTCCCGCGTAGAGCAGCTCCGGCGGCTTGTCCGCCAACGGTAATACTGCCTGCCTGTGGTTTCAGCAGCCCCAGGATCAGGCGGATGAGCGTACTTTTTCCGGCACCGGTCTGCCCGGAAATCACGGTGAAGGAGCCGGCCGGGAAGGCGCAGGAGAAATCCTTCAGCACCGGGGCGTCACCGTCCGGATATGTATAGTCGATATGGGATACTTCTATCGCCGGAGCACCGTTGAGGCTGATGGCCCCGGAGGCCGGCTCCAGTTCCAGTTCTTCCAGTTCCAGGATGCGTTCGATGGATGTCAGGGCCTGGATGAATGCCGGTACCTGGCGGCCGAACTCGGCGATGGGACGCTGCACCTGGCCGACCAGTTGCAGGAATGCGGTCATCATACCATAAGTCACCGTGCCGTGGAGTATGCCGAAGACACCCCAGAGGAAGGCGGAGGCGTGGCCTGCCTGGAAGCCAAGGAACATCAAGCCGCGCGCTACCGCATTGTAATTCAGGCGTTTGCGTGTATTATCCTCGATATCTTTCTGCAGCCATCCGAACTTCTCCAGCACTCTCTCTACATTGGTGAGGGTGAGCACCAGGACGCGATGCTGGAGGCTTTCCTGCATGTGCTGCTGGAGTTCACTTTCGCGTGCGCGTATCTTTGCCATCAACTTGCGCAACTGGCGGAAGAAGAGTTTGGAACCGAACACCGCCGAGCACATCAGAATCAGCAGCACCCAGAGCAGGTTCGGGGCAAGAACCATCAGGTAGGCCGATGCCGCCAGCAATTGCAGCAGGGTAATCACCAGCCCGGGGATGCGGCATATAAGCAGGTCCGCCACCACCCGGATATCCTCCTCCAGGCGGTTGGTGGTGTCGCCGGATAGGAAGCGCTCGCGCCCGTCCCAGCGGCTCCGCATTACATGCGCGAAGGTGCTTATGCGTAGTTCATTACGTGCTTTTACTTCGCAGAAACTCTCCCACCAGTTTGCCACTATGATAGTGGCTATCTGCACTGTCAGGATGCCGATGAACAGGTAGATCCCGGTCCAAAGAGGATCTTTGCTGACCCCGGTGGCGATATCCACCAGATGCTTACTGGCCCAGACGAAGGCCAGCGACGCCCCTATCCTCACCATTCCGATAAGGATAATCACCAGCATCCGCCACCTCACCGGCACGGACATCTTGCGCAGGGCGCGCATGCAGGTCTTGAAATCCTTCATTATTCTACTACACCTTCGGCAATCCAGGTGTTCAGGAGTTTATCCACATCGGGACCGGCCACTTCTGCCGTGACTTCGTAGTTGTCCAGTAGGAGCTGCACCAGATCTTCTTTGGTGAATTCCTTTCCCTGCACCTCTTTCCAAAGGAATGCGGCGGTCTCGTTGAGGGAGAGGAGTTTGTTGAAATTGACCTGTGCCAGGCCTTCGCCCACGACTACATGCTCGCCGCAGATAGTACGAAGGATGAATCCGTCTTTGATCTTCATATTGCTATTCTTCTGTAAATTGCTAATATATAACGTCTTATGGGTTTGAGCGCGCGCCACCATCCTCCCTTCCCGGGGGTGACTCTGCGCTTTCCTTTAATCACCGCAGTAACCGTGCCAAGCACGTCGCCGGTGGTGCATTTTTCAGTGCCAGAGATGTTGCCGTCCCCCATCAGCGTCAGATTGCTGCCATCCTTCTCTATGATCCGGTGAAGGATGTATCTAGGCCCGGCCATCCGTACCAGCACTATATCTCCCACTTCCACGTCCGGCATCTTGCGAAGCACCACGCTGTCTTTCCCTCCTCGGATAAATGGAAGCATACTGCTTCCCAGGGGTGTGAAGTTCACCTCGCGCCCTTCGTTCATCAGCACTGCGGCATCTTCCAGCAGCACCTGGTTTGCGACAACTTTTTTATCCATTTGAAACTACGTTATGGCAGACTTCCGCCGCTTCGTTATCCGGCAGGCAGTCGAGGATATAACATGGAACGGATGTGGCCAGCCCTTCCAGTGTCTTATGCCAGCCTTCCGCCAGTTCGCTGAAGGGGCGGAAAGATGATGCCGACGACATCAGGGTGGCATAGGACTGGATGGCACCGAGGCGTTCTATCTTGTTGAATGGCGCCTGCCTGATGCGGACGATGGCACCCACGGGCACGTCCTTGGCTTTGTAACAGGGCGTTTTCCCACTCCACGGAGACCCGAAAACCCGTGCACTGCCGTCGGGCATTAGGCGAAGTATGGGGTTGTCGTCGTTCAGCAATTCGGTGCCGGGGAAATTCCTGATCCATAACTTACTGTGAGTACTCTTTCCCGTTCCGCTCTTGCCAAGAAACATATACCCCCTTCCTTCATTCATTACGACTGAAGAATGCATTTCCAGCGCACCCAGCCGGGCGGTGGAGAAGGCATACATCAGCATCAGGGAGTTGTTGAGCGCGAAGTTGCGCTCTTTTTTGTCCAGGATAAAGAGTTCCGCCCTGGTGAAATCACTGTTGATAGTTACGATAGAAGCCACATCATGTTGCGGCAGCGGGCGCACTTTCACCAGCCATCCTTTATCGATGGTATAGATCGATATCTCCGGGAACCCCGGGCCGTCATCACTGCGGAAAAGGAGAGACTCTGCCATCTCCGGCATTGAAGGCACGATTTCAAGATCGAAGATATGGGCATCTCCGGCCTCTTTGCAGACAAAGGGGGCAAGGTTGGTCATTGATTCCAGAATCGGCTCGTTTTCCGGAGTGGTTATTCCGAATGTGAATCCGGCAACTTTGTATATCATATTGGTAATCATTTCTTTATAATATCTGCAAAACTACGGCGATCCGGCCCTGTGCCGACCATAACCATACTTTATCTCCATCCATCTTTGCAACCGAAAACCCTGTCTTCTTGCTATGAAGGTCATCACCCGTCGTCCATTGCACTGTGCCGTTCAGAAACTGGTTTTCGCCTTCGGGCATTTCATCGAGGCGTACGATGAAAAAGTCTGACATATTGTCGGTATGAACACGAAATTCCAACTTTTCCCTGTTGAACCCGACCTGGCAGCGAAGCGGGTCATAACGGAAGGTGGTGTAACCTTTGATTTCCATCCGGAGGGTGTTGTCCTCCAGGAAGTCTTGAGACAGGTCTTCCCTCCTGCACCCGGTGAAGGCTGCAAGAATGATAATGAGTATGGCTGCCCAGTGTTTCATTTCAGGAATATCTCTTTGGTTATAACATCCTTGCTCCCATCCTCATTGAAAACCTCTGCTCTAAGTTCCCCTTCTCTTGTGATGGTCCAGAGACCATCCGGCCCGGGCTCAATCTGCTTTCCGTTGAAATACCATACGATATCTTCGTTGACGCTGTTGTACACCACCAGCGGAATCGATGTCCCGCTGCGGAAACTGCCATCCCTGTTGCGGCTGACATCCCCAAGATAGATGAAACGGAAGATGCCGTTGCGGTAGATCCTTGTGGTGAAACTGCCGTTGGTGGAATAAGACGAGCCGTCGGAATAGAAGACATTTGCGGTGTAGCCGTATGTCGTACGTGGGCTCAGGCCCTTGAGGGTACAACTGTATTTCCAATCCCCGGTCTCTATTCCATCTTCCTTTCCAAGCATCGTGTCCCTGAAATACCACTCCAATTTCAGGCTGTCGACGCTGCCGAGTTCATCTGAAACACTCAGGGAAATGATGGCGCTGGTCTGGAAAACAGAAACTCCGTCAACGGTGACAGGTTCGACGGCTTTAAAAGATACGGAACCATCGGCGCTCCCGCAGATATTGGTAATCGCTATCTTTCCGGGGCTGAAGGTGTTGCACCCTTCCTTCGGCCAGAAAATTGCGGAACTGTCCAGACTGTCGACCTTGGCGGGAACAATCTCGGCACAAGGATACTCGGGGTTGCAGTTCACCTGATTGAGATTCCATCTCTCCAGGGCTGTCAGGGTGCGTTGGAAGTATGTGGAATATCCTGCATCCGCTTCGGACCTGTCCACCTTGTATATCAGCATCCCCTGCCCGCCGATATAGGCGTCGTTGCCGGTTGCGCTGCGGTTTTCAAGCAGATAATACTTGTTGTCCAC
Source organism: Bacteroidales bacterium (assembly GCA_017554135.1). Lineage (GTDB taxonomy): Bacteria > Bacteroidota > Bacteroidia > Bacteroidales > UBA932 > Cryptobacteroides. Next base: position 5,408 of record JAFZIX010000144.1, read on the forward strand.
CGTTGTGGGCAACTTGAAGTAATGCCCCTGGATGTGGATTGGCTCCAGGCTGAAGGTCCCGCTGGTGTCCAGAACTTCGCACTTTCCTATGCCCAGCAGGTCCCGCTCCACTGCGTTCAGGTTCGGGGGAGTGTTGCCGGAATCGTTTTCCAGCCCGGCATCCATCAGGCTGACTTTCCCAAGACCGGGGAAGATGCCGCTGCTGGCGTCCCCGTCCGTATCGTACATGTCTTTCAGGCCCAATATGTGGCCTAATTCGTGGGCGAGGATGCCGATTCCTGAAAGGCGGCCATCTGCATTCAGTTCCGGAGCCAGGCCGAATCCTTTGATGCGAACCTTCAGCGAGTAGGGGATATCCTTGTCTTCCAGTTCGGTATACTGCGGCCAGAATTGCTTGTCTCCTCCGCCGTAGGATTCAGGGATGCCGGGGGTGATGAAGAGAATATCGTTGACATATCCGTCCCCGTCATTGTCGTAGATGGAGAAATCCATCGTATCGTAGAGGGTGCGATAGGCCGTCAGGGCCATACGGTAGGCAAGGGCATCTCTTCTGTATGAGGTGTTGGCACCGTAGGTGGATGAAAGACCGTTGATTTTGAATGGTGGAAGCACATCTATCGAGAAGTCAAGGCTATCCAGAAACTGTGCTTCATAATAATCGGCCAGAACCGTGGCCAGACTGTCAAGTGTTTCATGACTGGTGCTGATCTGGATATCCGTAAAATCTACTGGGATTATCAGTGCTTTGTGGGTTTTCCGGGCATCTTGTGCGTGTGCATACTGCATGGGAAGTCCCAGCAGCATTATGGCGAGGAGAATGGTCAGCACACGTTTCATCGCCATAAAGTTAATAAAAAGAAGGAGAAAAAGCAAAGGGCCGCCAGCCTCACGGCCCTCGACCCTTAGACGTGTACTAAAACCTAAACCTGCAATATAGATGCAGCCGGTTTTAGGAACGTTGCATTTACTTTTGCAAAAAAGTGCAAATTATTTCTTTGCCTCAGCAACGGAAACTGCGCGGAACTCCTTGAGGTCCTTCATGAGGGCAAGAGCGGCCTTACGGGCACGTGCACCGGCGGCTTTGTTTCCCTTAACGAGCTGAGCTTCAGCGTTCACCTGGAAATCAGCGATTTCAGCATTGATTTTTTCAACAAGCTTTTTCATTTCTTTTGAATTTAGTTGGTTTATAAAATAGTACTGTTACGTAGTTCTAGTTTGCGATTGGCAAGATAATCAATAAGTTAAAGAATTGCAAAGTTTTTCTTAAAAAAATGTAGTTTTTTAGGCTTTTTTGGCGTTTAAAGCGTTCATTGCGCGGTCTGCACCAACCAAAACCCAATCTTTGATGCCTTGAATGACCTTTTCGCAAAGTTCAGGCATCTGCTTTGTTTCTTCTTCACTTAATCCGCTAAGCACATAGTCGATCTGCGCTCCTTCAGGAAAATCGTGCCCTACTCCCATACGGATGCGGGTGTAATCCCTGGTCTCCAGAGTCTCCTCTATATGCTTGAGCCCGTTGTGGCCTCCGTCGCTTCCGCTCTTGCGCATGCGAAGGGTGCCGAAGGGTAGGTTGATGTCGTCGCAAATTACCAACAGGCGCTCCGTTGTGACCGGGAGTTTGCTCAGCCAGTAGCGGACGGCATTGCCGCTCAGGTTCATATAGGTGGACGGTTTGAGGAGATAGATGCTGCGCCCTTTCAGGCTGATTTCTGCCAAATCGCCGTAACGGTGTGTCTCAAAACTGACATTGGATGCGTGAGCCCACGCATCCAATACCATAAACCCCATGTTGTGGCGGGTTCCGGCGTATTCCGGGCCTATATTGCCCAGTCCTGCCACCAGATAACTCTCGCCTGCCATTTCCGGGGGAGATTTTACTCAGTAGCCTCGGCCGCTGCGCTGGTGTCCACGTTGCGGGTGGTCTTCACGAAGCAGAGGATGGCATCCTTGTCGGTGAGGACGGAAACCTTCTCGATCTTCACGTCACCGGCCTTGATCTTCTTGTCGAGGTCGAGTTTGGTGATGTCGATGGTGATATCGTCCGGGAGGTTCTCCATCTGTGCGCTGATGCGCAGGCTCCTTGCACCGGGAACGAACTTACCACCCTTTTGCACGCCGATAGCATGACCCTCGAACTTGATGGGCACGTTGATGGCGATGGGCTTCTTCTCGTCTACTGCGAGGAAGTCGATGTGGAGGCAATTGTCCTTTACGGGATGGAACTGGAGTTCGTGGAGAATCACGTTGTAGTTGGTCTTGCCATCAAGGGTAAGGTCTACGATGTGGGAATAGGGGGTGTTGAGGAGGCCCTTCAGGTCTTTCTCGCTGACGGTGAAGAGAACATTCTCGATACCATTTCCATAGAGATTGCAAGGAACGAGGCCCTGCTTGCGGAATGCCTTGATGACGGCTTTGTTGCCAACCTCACGGGTCTGGCCGTTAAGTGCGAAATGCTTCATTTCTTTGTTTTTTAAAATGTGTTACTCAATCCGGGAAACTGGGCCCGGATCCCATTGCACCAAAGCCCCTTGGGGGTTTTATGAAATGCGGGCGCAAATATAGATATTTTCTGTTATTCTACCAAATTTGTGGCTTTATTCCAGGCCATGGTCTTGTAGAACTCGTTCAAGTCGCTGTCCCCTACACTCGGAAGATACATGCTGAGCCCGCTATAACTGGTAATCTGTATCCCGAGGAAAGAGGGAGTCGCGGCCTTGTAACTGATGCATCCGTCAAGGGCCGCGTCGAGTTCGGTTAAATCGGTTGAAGAGATGCCGGCCTTGAAAAGGATGTCCCTGAGGTCGAAGAACCAGTGATGGTCCGAACGGTAATAGCGCTGGATTCCGCTTGCGGTATTCAGACCGGCGATGCTGCTGCGATAGTTGTTGAACAACTTACCGCATGTTTGCGCCAGGGCATCCAGACCGGAGGTTTTCACCACGCTGATGGTGGCGGCGCGTTCGCGTGCGGACTTATCGTAATAATCGAAATACCTCTTGCAGAATGCATCAATGCTGGGGCTGTCGCTGAGCAGATCGGAAATGTCCGAATAATCGAAGCCCTCGGAAAGCACCTCTGTGGGGGAAAATGCCACCTTGTCGGCTACGTCCTTGAATTCGTAGGCCACCTCGATCCCGCCCATCAGGCAGGCGTCGAAAAGCAGGTAATCCAGATGAATGGGGATCGCTGCGGCCATACTCTGGATGGTCATTTCCCGGGAATACTTGACTCCGTCCTTAATCTCTACTTCGGCGCCGAAAGTCTTTACCTTCGGTTCATCGGGATTGGCATTGTATTTATAGACCGGAAGGGACCCTCCCTGAGGTTTCCTGCGGAACTGGATATAATTCCCGCTGCTATATTTCCCGGCCGGAAGCCACCCCGTGCCGTGGGACGAAACTACCAGCCCGTAATGCGCATTCGGATAAAGCCGGGACACCTTCTCCAGGACCTCCTCGAGAACCGCCGCATCCGAAGCGGATCTTGTCTTATCTATCGTGAGGAGGGTATCCCTTTGTATCTGCCCGTAGTTGTTGCTGATATGTACCAGATGCGATTCCGTGAGTTCGGTAAAGTTGACGTCGTTCACCGAGAAATGCGTGAATGCCAGCAGTTTATGCTTGGATGTTCTGAACGGGATAGTTCCGCTTTCCATCACGTGCAGATTATGCTTGATGTCGCTGGAAAGATTGTTGAAGCCCGCGCAATAATAAACCAGCACGAATTCTTCCTGCGGATAACCGCTCCGGTCGGACTGTTTCGTGCATCCGCAAATGGATGCTGCAAAGACTGCTGCAAGTATGATTGCTTTAATGCGCATAACTTACAAAGATACGTTTTTTTAATTAAATTTGCGTGGATATGGCCCGGAATGCCGATGCTTTGCTGAAATACTACCGCTACTATCTGCGCGTGGAGAGGAAGATGTCGCCTAATACGGTGGCGTCCTATAGCGCCGATGTGGCTGCATTCGCAAAATCGCTGGATGATGGTTCTGCATCTTTATCGGTAAAGTCCTTTGCCAAGGTTGACAGTGATGCCATCGCCGCATATCTCTCCGGGCGTGCCGGAAAGGTCTCGAAACGCAGTCAGGCCAGGCAGTTGAGTTCGTTGAGGTCATTCTTCGACTGGCTCATCCTGGAAGGGGAGAGGGCGGATAATCCCTGCGATGCGGTGGATATGCCAAAACTTGGCAAGTATCTCCCGGCAGTGCTTTCTGTCGAGGAAGTTACGAGGATTATCGAGGGTGTGGATACCCGCACATGGAATGGCGTCCGGGACAGGGCTATCCTGGAAATCCTGTATGGATGCGGCCTCCGGGTTTCGGAAGTGTGTACCTTGTTGATTTCAAATGTCTATACCAGCGAAGGCTTCTTGCGGATAATCGGCAAGGGTAATAAAGAAAGGCTGGTGCCTATGGGCGGCGCTGCCGTGGATGCCTTCCTGGAATGGCTGGCCATCCGGCCGGAAGCAGCAACTCCGACTTACGACGATTATGCTTTCCTGAACCGTTTCGGGAAGCCTTTAAGCCGGGTGTCGGTGTTCAATATGGTCAAGGCTGCGGCATTATCGGCAGGGGTTGACAAGGAAATCTCTCCCCATACCTTCCGCCATAGTTTCGCCACTCACATGATCGAGAACGGCGCCGACCTTCGCGTTGTCCAGGAGATGCTTGGCCACGAAAGTATCCTCACCACCGAAATCTACACTCACATCGACTCCGCCACCTGGCAGAAAGCCATCCTGGAGCATCATCCGCGTAAATAATTATTCTTCCGCCAGGGCCTTGTTGAAGCATTCGCGGCAAAGAGGCTCGTATATGTCTTTTTCGCCGAGGACTACGAGTTTGCGGCTCTTGTTGAGGCGGTGGGAGTGATTGGCAAGACCGCCGCACTTGACGCAGATGGCGTGCACTTTCTGCACATCTTCGGCTATGGCCATAAGGGCCGGGATGGGGCCGAAGGGCTTGCCGAGATAGTCGGTGTCGAGACCTGCCGCAATGACGC
>JAFZIX010000145.1 GCA_017554135.1 Bacteroidales bacterium
GCCAAGAGGATGATTGCCCTTTCCGGCGCAAAGAACGTAAAGATTGAATTCACCGGCCTCCGCGAGGGCGAGAAACTCTATGAGGAAGTTCTGAACGAACTCGAAGGCACCAAGCCCACCTTCCACGAGAAGATCCGTATCGCCCAGGTGCGCGAGTACGATTATGCCGAGGTTGCCAAGGAAATCGATGAACTTATTGATATTTCCAAGCAGTTCGACGACATGAACACGGTGCGCAAGATGAAGGAGATAGTGCCGGAATACAAGTCCAACAATTCAGTGTACGAAAAACTCGACGCAGAAAACGCCGCAGAAACTCCTGCTAAATAAGTATGCAACTTCACATAACTTCAGAAACCGGACGGCTCAGGGAAGTAATCCTGGGCCTTCCGTATTCCAATGGGCCTGTGCCGAGCCTCGATGAGACCTTCGACAGCAAGTCCTACGAGTCCGTCAAAAACGGTGTTTATCCGGAAGAAAAAGATATAATTCATGAGATGGAGGCCTTCGAGGCCATCCTCAAGAAGCATGGCGTGGAGGTGCACCGCCCGGCGCTGGTTACCAACTGCAACCAGGTCTTTTCCAGGGATGTAGGCTTCGTGATCGAAGACAAGATAATAGTCTCCAACATCATCCCGGACCGCCAGGCCGAGATCGACGCATACGAGCCCATCTACCGCAATATCCATTATAAGAATATCTACAATCTCCCCGAGGCAGTGCACGTGGAGGGTGGAGATGTGATTCTGTACGGCGACATTATCTTCGTCGGGCAGTACAATTTCCCGGATTATCCCACCCTCAAGACTGCTCGCACCAACGCACTCGCGCTGGACTATCTCAAGATGATCTTCCCGGAGAAGAACATCATCCCCCTGAACCTCCGCAAGAGCGATACAGACCCGCGCGAGGGCATCCTCCATCTGGATTGCACCTTCATGCCGGTAGGCCGCGGGAAAGCGATCATCTACCGCAACGGCTTCATCAATCCCCGCGATGCGGAGCATCTGGTGAATCTCTTCGGCGCGGAGAATGTGTTTGAACTGACGCAGGAGGAGATGTACTGGATGAACTCCAACATCTTCTCTATCGCCGAGGATATAGTGGTGGTGGAAGAGCACTTCACCCGCCTTAAGGCATGGCTGGAGGAGCAGGGGATTACGGTGGAGACCGTGCCCTACCGTGAGATTTCCAAGATGGGCGGGCTGCTGCGCTGCTCCACCCTTCCGCTTGTGCGCGACTAAACATGAACCGGCTATGAATAAACTTGCGATGATTGCCTTCGGCGGGAACGCACTCCTCCGCGCCGGTCAAAAAGGCACTTTCGACGAACAACTCGAGAATGTGGAGCGCACCTGCGAGCGCCTGGTGCCCCTGATTGAGAAGGGCTATGATATAGTAATTGGTCACGGCAACGGTCCCCAGGTGGGGAACGCCCTGCTGCGGCACGAGGCCGGGAGCAAGGCTTTCGGCATGCCCGCGATGCCGATGGATTTCTGCGGTGCCGAGACCCAGGGTTCCATCGCCTATCTGATCGAAACCGCCCTGGAGCGCGTGCTCAACCGCGCAGGCATCCATCGCAGAATCGTCTCTCTGGTTACCCGGGTGGAGGTTGCGGCCGACGATCCCGCATTCCAGAACCCCAGCAAGCCGGTAGGGCCCTACTATCCAGAGAAGCCCCAGGACGGTGCTGTGTACCGGGAGGATCCCCGCGGCCTGGGCTGGCGCAAGGTCGTTCCTTCCCCGAAACCCATCGACGTCCATAATATCGACCTGATAGAAAAACTGGCGCGCGAAGGCAGCATCGTGATAACTGTGGGCGGCGGTGGCATCCCCGTCATCAAGAAACCCGACGGCTACCGCGGCATCGAGGCGGTGATCGACAAAGACCTCGCCAGCACCCTCTGCGCTATCCAGATGAAGGCGGATGAATTCTATATCCTCACCGATGTCGCGAAGGTCTATATCAACTTCCGGAAGCCCGGGGAGATGGCCCTCGACGCGATCACTGTCGCCGAAGCCGAGCGCTATCTCGCCGAAGGTCAGTTCGCGGAAGGATCCATGGCTCCCAAGGTGCGCGCGGGTATATTATTTGTAAAGAATGGAGGCGCACAGTGTGTTATCACCGAGGCCGGGCAGCTCGGAAATCCTGCCTGCGGAACAAGAATAATTCCTTAAAAGATATGTCAGTAAACCTAAAGAACCGCAGTTTCCTTAAACTGCTCGATTTCACCCCCGAAGAGATTCAGTACCTTCTTGATCTTGCAGCCGACCTGAAGCGCGCAAAGCGTGTCGGCACAGAGCGTAAAACCCTTGTAGGCAAGAATATAGCCCTCATATTCGAGAAAACTTCCACCCGCACACGCTGCTCCTTCGAAGTAGCGGCCTACGATCAGGGCGCGCATGTGACCTACCTTGGCCCGACCGGCAGCCAGATCGGCATCAAGGAGACAATGAAGGATACTGCCCGCGTGCTCGGGCGCATGTACGACGGCATCGAGTACCGCGGATTCGCGCAGACTACCGTCGAGGAGCTGGCCGAGTATGCCGGCGTGCCGGTGTGGAACGGCCTGACCAACGAGTTCCATCCTACCCAGATCCTGGCGGACTTCCTGACCATGCGCGAGCATTCCAGCAAGCCCCTGAATCAGGTGTCCTACGCTTACCTTGGCGATGCCCGTTTCAATATGGGCAACTCCCTGCTGGTGGGTGGTGCGAAGATGGGAATGGACGTGCGCATAGTGGCTCCGAAGCCCCTGCAGCCTGCTGCCGAACTGGTGGCCGAGTGCCGCAAGGTGGCGGAGCAGACCGGCGCGCGCATCACCATCACCGACAATGTGGATGCCGGCGTGAAGGGCTGCGATTTTATCTACACCGATATCTGGGTGTCGATGGGTGAGCCGGACGAGGTGTGGAAGGAGCGTATCGCCATGCTTCTGCCTTATCAGGTGAATGCCAGGCTCATGGAGCGCACCGGTAATCCGAATTGCAAGTTCATGCACTGTCTGCCGTCCTATCATAACCGCGATACCAAGGCCGGGGAGGATGTTTTCCAGAAGTTCGGCCTGGATGGCGTCGAGGTTACGGAGGATGTGTTCGAGAGTCCGGCGAGCATCGTGTTCGACGAGGCGGAGAATCGTATGCATACTATCAAGGCGGTCATGGTCGCCACGCTCGGCGAATAGTATGAAGCGCCTGGTACTTACTCTCATTGCCCTGGCCTGCTGTGCCGGGGCTTTTGCCCAGTGGCAGATCCGGCCTGCGGATTACCGCATCTCGAAAAAGGATTTGCAGAGGGCGAAGGAGTTGCTGGCGCCATCCGCGGCGGGTTTGGAGTTCCCCAACCCTGCGCCGGGGGCGCAGTGGTTTCCGTCGGCGAGCCTGGGCCTGTTCATCCATTGGGGAATACATTCGATGATAGGTGCGCAGCCGTCGTGGAATATGATAAAGGGCTACGAATGGGGAGGAGAATACCATTCGCGGCAAGAGTACTACGACCAGGCGAACTATTTCAATCCGCAGGACGAAGGGTTCTTTGAAAAATACCTTGGAGCCGCGCATGACGCCGGATTCAGGTATGCCGTGCTGACCACGCGCCATCACGACGGCTATGCCCTATGGCCGTCGAAATACGGCATCGGCGTCAAGCAATATATGGGCGGCAGGGACCTGGTGCGGGAGTACGTGGATGCGTGCCGGAAGACCGGCATGCGTGTAGGCCTCTATTTCTCCCCGCGGGACTGGCATTATCCCGGCGATCGTCCGGACACCGAATGGGACGTCGCCACCTGGGGCAAACGCGGCCCCGTGCAGGATAGCGTGCAGAACCGCAAGGACTTCGAAAAGTTCTTCGCATACGTTCTCGCGCAGCTGGAGGAACTCCTCACCAACTACGGCAAGATCGAC
>JAFZIX010000146.1 GCA_017554135.1 Bacteroidales bacterium
AGGAAGATGATTGATTGTTTGTCTACCATTTTGATCATTGTTTAGGCTCTTGTTTCCTTTGCTGCAAAGAAACATTCTTGCCGATCAAAGTGGTACACTTTTCAATTATTTTCCTGGTACATTTTTCAATTATTATTTACAGGTACTCTTTTAAGGCCTCTACATAACGAGAGAAGGCTTCCTGCCCCGAGGGGGTAATCCTACATGTAGTGCGTGGCATCTTGCCCTTGAAGCCCTTTTCTACGGTGATGTAGCCGGCAGAGGTGAGTTTGTCTATCTGGACACTGAGGTTCCCCGAGGTGGCCCCCGTCTGTTTCTTGATGAAGGTGAAGTCGGCCTCATCCACCCCGGCCAGGATAGACATCACGGCCAGCCGGAGTTCGGAATGCAGCAGGGGATCAAGTTTGGGAAACATGGCTTACTTGTACTGATATTTGATAATCAGGCCTGTAGCCGCCAGGACTACGCCCGCCAGGGTGAAGATCAGCATCTGTTCCGCGCCTTCGGTGAGGAGGTAGTAGATAACGACTCCGCCGATGCCAGTGAGCCATCCCGCAATCTTGATTGTCCAGTTCTTGAGAGCGATGCCGCTGATGGTCTCGGCAAGGCCGAAGAGAAGAACGATGCTTGCCGTGAGACTGCCGGCCAGGACGAGTCCGTTGAGATCTGTGGTGCCGGTAAACGCATAGCATACGGTAAAGAGTGACAGCGTGCAGGCAAATATGCCGAACGCCCTCCAGATGCCGGTGTTGATGCGGCTGATGGTGTTTTCTGCACGGACGACTTGCTCCTTACTGCCGATCCAGCGAGAGAGAGGAATACCCACAAGCGGCATCCCGAACCAGAGGTTGCACCAGACAGCATGATCGGTCGTTTTCCATAAGCAGTAAACAAGGAGAGAGAAAACAGTCAGCAGAATTCCCCATAAGATGAAGTACTTACCGCCATGACGGACGATATCCTGACGATTCTTGTTCATGGTCTCGGTAATAATTTTCAGGCTTTCCTGGGCCGTCATTTCTTTGTTCTGTTCCATTGTATTAACTTTTTTACTTGTTTTTGAGACCCCTGAAAGCTGCGCAGTCTTCCGGAATCCCACTGCAAATATAAACAAGTTTACATTATAAACCAAATTTATTTTGAAAAATCTGTTGTGCTCCCATAGCCCCATTCGCTATTGAACTGCGACCGAAGCACAATACTCCTATTTCTTTACAGGGCGAATTGCGGCGGCATTGCAGCGAAGATAATTTTTCCTGTCAACCGAGCCGTAGTACTTTAAGTTAAGGAGGAGGGCCTTGTCAGGGGAAGATGTGTCAAGGGACGAAGACCAGTAGTAGCCATCAACACGTTTGTTTTCCAAGGTCCAGCCATATGAATAGCCCGGAGTTGTAAGGAATATGCTCCTGCCGGTGATCTTGCTGGTTACTATCTTTCCGTCAATGCCATTCCTACGGAAGTAACGCCATTCGCATTTCTCCATGAGTTCTTTCCACTCGTTATCTGTGGGCATACGCCAATCTTTACCCAGGGCAAAGGCGGCAGCATCATCAGCTTTCTCCAGAGTAGTTAAACCATCGACACCGCCATAAGAACTCACGGTATTGTACTTTGTGAGCCGATCCAGATTACCAAGGTACCCTTCGCACCACTTGTACGTTGTCCATGTCAATCCGTCTTTCGCTAAGACCTCGAAGTTATTATCATATCCCGGTGTGGTCTCCCCCCAGCAGTACAGGTCTCCAAAATCCGCCTCCGAGAATGCGCCTAAATTGGCATTTGCCCACTTGACGGAAAGCCCGAGATCAACTGCCTTTATCCGGAAAGGATCAAAGACCTCCACTTCGCATTTCAGCTCGTTTGCGCCGACCACAACTTTTACCGTAACTGTTCCCGCAGCTTTGGCAGTAACAAGACCATCATCGACTTCCACAACCGATTCATCGGAAGAAAACCATTCCAAATGGCCCAGTCCAGATCTCGACAACACTTCCAACTGCCCGGTTTCTCCAGTAAACAACTTCATTTTCTGCCTGCTGATTTGAGTAACATATATCGCGACTACGTTGACAGTACACCTTGCCGTCAAATTACCGCACGATGCAATAATGTAGGCGAAACCGGACTTGAGGCCTACTACATCCCCTTTATCATCAACAGAGGCTATACTGCTGTCGGAACTGGTCCATTTGACCTTATTGTTTTTGGCATTATCGGGAGTAACAGTGGGAATGAGCCTGATAATTTTCCCCTCCTTGATGGTGACCGATGTCTGGTTGAGAGAAATGCTCTTCACGCGGGAAGTTATCTCTAGCGGATTACACGCCGTCATTGCGGCAAGAACAGCTATGGTCAAACATAAAGTGATTATTCGTCTCATAATACAAGCGGTTACCTTACAAATATAATCTATTTTCACTTGTCCGTCAACACCCGACTCTTAGGCGCCACGTTAAGGAATATTGCAAGTGTTTATTATTATACCTTGTTTTATTGGCCGACCGAGGCACAGAAAGAGCGGCTAGGATTTTTAAATATTTTGTATATCTTTGTCGTACAACGATATAACTTATTCATTATGAGGCATCTTTTTCTGCTGACCGCTTTGCTTTGTATGCTCTCGTCTTGCACGGTAACCACTAAGATCAATTCAGCCAATGATTACTATTCCGCTTATGGTGGAAAATCATATAGTTATATAGTAAATGTGTGGGGCGCTCCCAATAGAGTCGAATCAGATGGACAGGGTGGACAAATACTGATCTACGAATCATTCACTCAATCGACCAGTGGTAGCATATATAACAACGGTTCTAACACCTCCGACATTCGCGCGAATACTTTGGCTACCAGGCACTATGCCGAGTTCTATATTTCCTCCGATGACACTTGTTACAAGGTGCGCACAAATCACATGCAGGATGGAGGAAAAAAAATCAGTTGGTTGAAGACTGGCCTGCTTGCCGCTCTAGGCACACCAATAGCATATATTGTGTACCTTATGTTAGCGCCGAAAAATTAATTGCCAGAATCACAATTCTCCCCAGCAGGAGAACCAGATGAAGTCCATGACCTTGCCTGCTGGCTGGTGCACGCCGCCAGCCCGGCCATCAGCATGATGCAACACAGGGCTGCCCGGATCATAGGACGAATGTCAGTCCACGAAGGCCAGGGCGTTGATTGAGAAGCCGCCGTAGATGGCCCTACTTGTTGCTATCAAATTGATGCTAAACCATTTACAAGGCTGGATAGAGAGCCCGCCACCATAGTTGAAATAGTGAGTGCGAGTTCCCGGTGTTACCTTATAGGGATGATAGTAATCAAAGGAATAGTCATCCACCTCGACATCAAGTTTGGAACCGTCCGTAATACCCTCATTGGTTTGGGCATAACCGATCATGGGCATGATGCGCAGCCACTTGAATACGGGTATCTGGTAACTGGCATTAATGCAAAAAGCCACGGAATCATTCCATTTGGCATCACTGACTTCTGCTACGTTGGTGTACCTGTGCTGAGGCTCCGATTTCAAGAAATCCAAATAAAAACCATGAAACAGGATGTTTGCTCCAAGCGCCAGCCTGGCGTACGGGGTGAATGAACCAGCCTCGCCGAAATTGAACCCACCCTCCATACGGGGCGAATTCCATGAAAAATCAAACATCTGCTGAGCATTTGCGCCCACAGAGATGGTCAACAATGCGATAAGAATGATCTTTTTCATATTATTATCCTAAAAATCCTTCAAAGATACTTAGAATAATATGAAATATCAACTCTCTGAAATAATCCCAAGTTGCAGATTTAGTTCAGGCGCACCATGGTAGTGACCACCATACCGGCGTTGTTTTCGCTGCCTATGGTGGTCTTTATTTTGCCGCGGTCGGCGCCGGTGACGGAAGTATAGAAAGACAGAATCGTACCGTCTGTCATTGAGGCGGAATACCGCAGTGTCAGTGAAGCAGCTTCAAAATACTCCAACCTAAGGGTGCCAGGCACAATCTTGCTCTTATAACTGGAGGCGCTGCTCCAGTCCAGAGACACATATTCGGCAGCATCCTTGGACAAATCGCATTCCCAATAGCCGTTGGTGCCATCAATGGCATATGCTACACCGTTTACGTAATCGTTCCGGAGGGAAGGGTAATGTTCCGGTAAGGAACGGGTGGTAACGGTCCCGGCCTTGGGGTCGAGAGTGTGGATCTTCACGCCGTCATAATCGTTTCCGGACCACCAGCTCAGTTTGTCCGTTGTGGAGATGAAACACTCCCCGCCCCCAGATACAAACTCGTTGACGGAGCAAATCAGACCGCCCTTAGTGAGGGATGTGCCGGTAATATTAAGATTATAAAAGTCTGTGCGATAACCATCACGAGTCCATTGCTCCTTGCCGTCACCTTCAACTATCTGGGTCTCCTGACCTACTCCGAGATATAGTTTCCCGCCGATGGAAAGGAAGAACATCTCACCCTTTCCAGGCGTAGAATTCTCCAGCAGCACGGGGCTGAAAGAAGGTGGCGCGATTATACCGAGAGAATAACCGAGCGCATTCGGGTAATAGAGTTCCGCTCCAAGACAATCGCCCGCCGGGAAAATATTGCCGCAACCTATGTTGTTACCAAGCGTGTTCACCACGTCAAGCGTGCTGCCGTTATCCTGGAGATGGATTAGCGACGGGAGATTTGGATCACTCATGCCACTATGACTCCAACCCCAGTTCGTTACGAACAAGTCGTTACCCAACTGATGGAACCAGCCGTTCAGGAAGGTCGGCTGTTTGAAGCCATCATCCATCCCGTTAGGAGCGCCGGCCTCCAGGGTCCATTCGAACAAGGCTCCGTCGCTCTTGCGGATTAGGTAATGGGCTCCGTGACGCTCGTGATATTTGGCACTGAAATCGTTGATCAGTTTGCTTATGGCGCTCCTGGCAGGACCTTTAGGAATTGTATTGTTGCTCCAGCCATCCTTAACGTCAAGATGACAGTTGGCAAGCCAGAGCCAGCCTTCCCCTACAGGAAAGATGAAATTCGGGGAGATAATAAGGTTGGCCTGAATGGTTTCAGCCACTTCCCCATCGGCCCCTTCAACATCAACATTATAGGTCACCTGAACCATGGTGCCGTCTTCGGATACGGTGTAAAGAGCCTTAGGACCAACAGCTACGTCTCCTTCTGCCTTGGTGCTGATTTGATTCTGTGCTAATGCCAGCATGGAGGCGTCGCCAATATTGGCTTTACGGAATTTAACTTTGGCTTTGGATGCACCGCCGTCCTTGTCGCAAGAAGAAAGAAGAGCCAGCAAGACTGCCAGCGCTATCAAAAGAATACTCTTGTTTTTCATATACGTGGTTGTTTTTTGCAAAACTACAGCATCGGTTTATTCTTTTTGTGGTGGATTCCGCCACAAAGTGTTCTGGGACAAGGGATTTCCAGGAAGATTTGATAACTTTGTAAAAGGATGAGATGCGCTATCCTCATATTAATTACGCTTCTTCCCCGCTTCGTCAACTACGGTGCGAGCGACGGTCTGCCTTCCAATAGCGTATATGCCATAACACAGGATGCCGACGGTTTCCTTTGGATAGGGACCGGGAACGGCCTGGCGCGATTCGACGGCACATCCTTCCAGGTCTGGCAAGACGATCTGCCCGCACGGAGAGTGTCTGCCCTGACCATGGACAGGGAGGGCCGGCTCTGGGTGGGGACGACGGCCGGGGTGTGCGTGAGGATGCCCGGCTACGACCGGCAATCCACCGGCCCAAGCGGCAACGTCCGCGCCATGATGACCGACTCCGACGGTTGCGTATGGGCTGCCGTGGGAGACAGCGTGCTGCTGAAACTGAGTTATTCACTGCAGGATGGAGTGCGGGAGGATGCCAGGACGCCCTACTCCAAACGCTACAATGAGGGAGATTACCCCTATTATCAGATATATGAGGATCGCGTGGGAAGGCTTTGGCTCGGCGGGCGCCTGGTCCGTGCCCAGTTCGTGGCAGACCGCAATCATCCACGGTCCCAACTGCGCTACTCCGACACCTACTGCACGGGGAACTATGCTGAAGCCGGCGGCATCCTGTATGCCTTTGACGACCATCTTTCCACCCTGAACACTTTCGACGGGACGGAGATAGTCACTTTCGGCCGCCTGCCGATCGCCCACGCCAGGCTGATGACAGATAGCCGCGGGCGTCTGTGGGCCGCCGGATCCTACGGGGTGGGGATGGTGAATCTGGCGAAGCCGGAGGAAACCGTTGTCTATAAACACAAGGCCGGCGACCCCTCCTCACTGGCATCAGCGGAGTTATATTGCATCTTCGAAGATCGCCAGGGAAACATATGGGTTGGTGGAGACAGCGGTCTCTCGGTACTTTGCCCTGCACTCCAGCAGGTGTATACGCCGAATCTTCCGTCCAGGCAGGTGACGGCTCTCATGGAGGCTTCCGACGGCCGTTTCTGGGTGGGGACGGCGGATAGCGGGGCGTATGTGCTGGGGGATGCCCGGTCGGAGCCGGGCATGACGGGAGTGATGCATATCGATTATCGTCCGGCAGGGCGCTCGAACGAAGGGCACGTATCCTGCCTCTACGAAGACAGCACGGGGGCGGTTTATATCGGCCTGTACGCCGGCTGCGGCTTCAATATCTGGCAGGACGGACGGGTGCGCAGGGGCGCCGTGAGCGGGCCCATCCCCGGGAAACAGGATATAGTTGCCAGCGGGGACCGCATCACGTCCAATTGGATCATGGACTTCCTGGAAGGGCGGGACGGCCGCTTCTGGGTGGTCACATGGGAAGGGGTAGGAATGAATGAGTGGGACCGCAAGACCGGCAGGACCGCGCCGGCGGAATGGCTGAGTCCGTTTTCTACCCCACCCCCCAGAACGACTCAAGCATCTACCTGAGTTCGCGTCTGGGCAGCCGACTGATCGAGGATAAGGACGGCAACCTGGTCTATGGCACCACCGAGGCAGGCCTCAACATAATAGATAAAGATACCCGGCTGGTGACGAAATATCTGGCAGATCCGCTGGACAGTCTTGCTCTTCCGGACAATTATGTGACGGATCTCTGCCTGGCCCCGGACGGCAGGGTGTGGGCGGCGACGCATTCGGGGTTATGGACGCCCTCTGCAGGACGCCGGCTGAACGGCAAATTGGTGCAATCGGTCAGGGCCGACACCAAAGGCCGCATCTGGGCAGGCACGGAAGAAGGCCTCTACTTCATCGACACAGACGGCAGTATCGGAGTAGCGCATTCACAACTGGGCTTCCCCTCCGACATCTACGGGGAAAAGGCGGCGTGCACCCTCTCCGACGGTCGCCTGGCATTCGGCGGGCCCGAGGGGGCGGCAATCTTCCACCCGGACAGTTTGCTGTCCATCGAATCGAAAGGAAATCTGCCCCTGGCATCGCTGGTGCAGCATCGGCATCGCTTGAACAAGGGGGAATGGGTGAACGGCCGCTTCACCGGCCTGCCGGAGCATATCATCCCCGGACTCTATACCCTGGAGGAGCAGAGCACAGACGTTTTCGGGCGATGGGAAAAGGGGGAATCCAGCATCCGGGAGATCCGGGTTCCGCAGCCGCTGCTGCTCCGCTGGCCCTTCCTGCTGCTGTATCTGGCGCTGGCGCTGGCACTGGTCTGGCTGGTCATCCGCCTCCGCGAGCGCAGAATACTGATTCAGGAACTTGACACGCGAAACCGCTTCTTCTCCATCATATCCCACGACCTCCGGAACCCAGTCAACGGCAACCGTCTGCTCTCACGCCAGTTGCTGGAACAGGCTGACGCACTCTCGCCAGAGCAGATGAAAGAGGGCCTGAGGGTATTATCAGACTCCACCGAAAACACATCCTCCCTGCTGGAGAATCTCCTGCTCTGGTCCCTGAATCAAAAGGGGATGCTGGAGCCGGTGATGCGGGAGGAGGATCTGGCTGCGGTGGCGGCGGAAGCAGTGGGCAGCGTGCGGAGGAACGAAGCGATAGAAGTGGATATCCCTGCGGGTCTGGCCGTCCGCACCGACAAGAACATGCTCCTGACATGCCTGAGGAACCTGCTGGACAACGCCGTGAAGGTTACGCCAAGTGGGGAGAAAGTGCTGCTGAAAGCACGTGGAAAACAGATTTTCATTATGGACAAAGGACCAGGGATAAAGGACGCTTCGGTGGGCTATGGACACGGGCTGGGACTGGTGATTACACGCGAACTTCTGGAGAAGATGGGGGCTACGATGGAGGCCCGCAACCTGCCGGAAGGAGGACTTGAAATAATGCTCAACTTATGATAAATGTATTGCTGATTGAAGATTCTGCAGTGTTCGTGATGGGGCTGAAACTGGCACTCTCTGCCAACAAAACTTTCGGTAACGTAGAGTCCGTTTCCACACCCGGCCTGGCAGTAGCATTCCTGAACGCACACCCCGAAACGGATGTCGCCGTGGTGGACATCTCGCTGGAGTCGGAAACCGATGGCCTGACACTGCTGGGCATCCTCAGGGAGGCCTTCCCTACCGTGCGCACCCTGGTGCTCTCTCATTATAAGATCCCTGCATATATACTGAAGGCTATCAGTTCCGGTGCATGCGCCTATCTTGCAAAGGATTCCTCTCCCGATTCAATAGTGAAAGCAGTTACGGATGTGGCGGCGGGAAAGTGCCTGTTCTTCGGGGAAACCATTGACACTCCGCAAATCACACGCCTCTTCGGCGGCAAGGATAACCTGGAAGCACGCAAGCCCCAGGGCCTGACGACCCGTGAACTGGAGGTGCTTCAACTTACCACATCGGGCTATAGCAACACCCAGATAGCCTCCGCATTAACTATTTCCCTGAATACTGTTGACAGTTATAAGGAGCGTATCAAGACCAAATTCGGTCTGGACAGCATAGTGGAATGTGTCGCCCGCGCAGTCTCGGACGGGATAGTGAAGGTGTGAGAATTCCATTAAAAACAATATTTTTGTAGCCATGAAACGGATCATTCTTATTATTCTTTCGCTGGCGATGCTGGCGTGCTCACAAAGGAAGGCCGGACAGGAAGGCCGGGAGCATTTTGTCTATATCACGGAGTCGGTGCCGGATGTAATTCTGGAGATCCGCTATTTCAGCACATATAATTTCGTGGGCGAGCGCATAGACGGATATCTCGCCCCGACCGCCTTGCTCACCCGGGAAGCAGCGGACAGTCTGAAAGCCGTAAGCGACGAAATGATCGCCCAGGGCTACAGGCTCAAGATTTATGACGCCTACCGCCCGCAGAGGGCCGTGGACCACTTCGTCCGCTGGGCCGCCGATATTCCTGACACGTCCATGCGCCGGTATTTTTATCCGGATGTAGACAAGAGCCTGTTGTTCGAGCAGGAGTATATAATGGAAAAATCAGGGCACACCCGCGGCTCCACCGTGGATCTCACCCTTTTCGACATGGCCACGGAAAAAGAACTGGATATGGGCGGAACCTTCGACTGGTTCGGGGAGGAAAGTCATCCGGACTATCGCGGCATCACCGAGCAGCAATTTGCCAACCGCATGCTGCTGCGCGAGGCCATGCTGCGCCACGGGTTCAAGCCCCTGGACAGCGAATGGTGGCACTTTACCCTCCGGGACGAGCCGTTCCCGGATACCTATTTCAACTTCCCTGTAGAGTAAACTAGTCCCACTCGATGGTACCGGTGGGTTTCGGGGTGAGATCGTAGAGGACGCGGTTCACTCCGGGGACCTCTGTGATTATGCGCCGGGTGATGTGGTGCAGAAGTTCGTAGGGGATTTCTTCGATGGTGGCGGTCATGGCATCGCGGGTGTTGACGGCACGGATGATGACGGGCCAGTCCCATCTGCGCTTGTTATCCTTCACGCCGGTGGACTTATAGTCCGGCTCGATGGTGAAATAC
>JAFZIX010000147.1 GCA_017554135.1 Bacteroidales bacterium
CCTTCAGCGGCTCTCGAGATTCTGAATCTCCAGTCCACCGAGGCTATGTCCAAATACGGCAAGTATGTTAAGATGGGCAAGGATGCCTTGACCCAGTGCACTAACAAGTCGAAGGAAATCGTGGAACTTAAGAACATGGAACTGGAAGCCGTCCAGAGTTACATCAAGAAGGCCGTCAACGTAGGCGACAAGAAGAGCACCGCCCACGTCATGATCCTTCCCCTCGAACCCGGCGAACAACCCGCCCCCGGCACCAACATGCAGATGCTGGAATACTACCGATTCTAAACTACTGCCGCCACGCCGGACTTTTCCGGCCTATGGTGGACTCTGAATTCCCCGAAGCGGGCAAGGTCTAATTTTAAGTGGCAGACCTTGCCCGCCTTTCTTAATTCCAGGGCATTCCAGTGGGCAAGGTACCCGCCCTATAATTCGACCTTGCCCAGTTAGGTATAGGAATATGCCAACTATCTTGAAACGTATATTTTTCGTTTATGTTTGCGATGTGAATACTTAAATAATAATATGCAAACATAAAATCGTCATAAGAAACATATAAAAGCCTTTTTTGTTTGCCACGATTCTTTGGTTTTTCGTTGGAGCAATACTATACTTGTTGCCAATGAAACACTTAATATTATGAAGAAAATCTTAGAAGTACTCCAGTACGGAGACACGGACATCCGGTTCAATACGGATTTGGATCCGGCCAAAGACATGAATGTGATTCCAGATGTGATCTCCCGGGTGGCATTTGCCATGACAACCACTCTTTGGGGCGGAAACGAACAAGCAGTTCTTGCGATGATCAGGGCGCTATCAATTGCTGACCTTTCCGTAAGCGTCAACCGGAAAGAGATGATTCGTTATCTGGATAATGCGTCCAAATTGATGGCCCGCACTATGGAAGAAGCAAAAAAGGAATTCGAAAAAAAAGGTGGCAAGATGATCTCTTTTGGTCCGGGAGTGATGCCGGGTTCTACTAAAAGTTGACAATAAGACAGTCCGCCATGAAAAGAGTAGTGCAAAGGGTGATGCCGGATGGCACCATCATGTATGTTTATCCTTTCCATGTAAGTCTTGAGGGGCTGGAAAGCTGTATTCTGTGCAGGGATGATGAGGATTACGATGCTATGGTAAAGATAATAACTATAGCTGCGAGGCGAAAGAATGTCATTATCATCATATATGCAGTCATATCCAATCATTGCCACGTGGCAGTTCTGGCTGCTACCCAGGAGGATGCTGACAGTTTTGGTGACGAAATCAAGAAGGTCTATTCAATGTGGTTCAGTTCAAAGTATAAGGAACGAGGCAAATTGAAAGATGTGGATGTTAAGGCACTCTTTCTAGACAACAACTGGTATACTCGAAATGCTCTGGCTTATGTCCCGAGGAATGCTTTGGATAACGGTTGCAATGTCAATGAATATGAATGGTCCGGCTATAGGGCAATGTTCAACACGCGAAAGTCATCCTTTGGCTGCAGGAAAGTTTCCCAGTTATCCAAGAGAGAGAAAAGGACCCTGATGCATACTGGGGATGATCTTTCCGATGTTCCGTGGTTATTGGATAATCGCGGACGTCTGGTCCCCGATAGTATCTGTGACATTTCTACCTGGAGCAGGCCTTTGATAATGACCAGGCGTTTTTCATCAAAACCGTTGGTGGACAAAACTCTGCAGAGATGAAGCAAAAACTCGTAGAAATGCCACGGAGGATGTTGCCGGATACTGAGTTTAATAAGAATGTCAATGATATTAGTAAACGATGGTTTGAAACTGAACTACCACTATTAACTAAAGAAAAGAAATCGCGCCTGCTGCCATATGTGTTCCGGACCAGCAAAACCACCGTACCTCAATTGGCTAGAGCATTCGAACTTTCACGGGAGGAGGTCGTGGATATCCTGAAACCGGGAAGGAAACCACATGGTGCTAGCACATAAAGTAAACCTTCAAGTGGGCAAGGTCTAATTTTAAGTGGCAGACCTTGCCCGCTTTTCTCTATTTCAGGGCATTCTAGTGGGCAAGGTCACGGCCCTAGAATTAGACCTTGCCCACTTCGGGAGTTTCATGGGCCACAAAAGGCCGGAAAACGGGCCGAAAGGCCCGAAAGAGCCGGCAACAGACGCCAGAAAAGCCAATGGTAGCCCAAGCGAGCCGATGAAGGGTCAGCGGAGGGCGTCCAGAAGCTGGTAGGTGGGGCGGAGGGAGGGCAGGTCGGAGAGGGCGTCGGCGGAGCGAGGCGTAGGGGCAGAGAGGGCGCCGCAAGAGGAGGATGCGCCTTTGGCGGCCAAGCGCTCCACCCGCAGGGCGAAGGAGCGGATTTCGTCGAAGTAGCCCTGGATGTAGACCTGGTTCTCAGTGAGGACGGGTGAGAAGGGGTTGTGGGCGAAGAGGACGCGATGGACGGTTTTGCCGAGGCCGGTCTTTTCCAGAGGGATGCCGGCAATGACTCCGGCCCGGAGGTCCACCGTCAGTTCTTCCATCTGATTCAAAGTATAAAGCCCGGAACCGGTATTCACCTTCAGCACCTCGCAGGCATCCTTCCAGGAATATGCCGTGGAAAGTTCCAGCGTGCCGGTGACATCCTTATGCTTGAGCATCAGCACAAAAGAATTCTTCCCCGCAGGGCTGCAGGCCAGAATCTCCGCCGGCCCGAACAGATGGCAGACCATATCCAGAGGATGGATATAGAGATCCAGCACCGCATCCCCCTCGGGATATGCGCCGGTACAGTAATGCAGGTCGTAGTTCAAGAGTTTCTCCTTCGCCAGGCGAGACTTCAGCATCTTCACCGCCGGAGCATAACGCTTCTGCAAGCCGGCCACGGCGATACCCTTATTCAAAGCCACCAACTGCTCCAACTCGGCAGAATCCGAGCACGGCGGCTTCTCCACGAACAGGGCCTTTCCGCTTTCCAGTACCTTTTTGGCAATGCCGAAATGCGCCTTGGGGCTCGCTGCCACAAACACTCCCTTCACCTCGGGATCCCCCAGCACGACATCCAGATCCGTCACTCCCTTCACGCCGGGGAACTTCTTCCCGATCATCTTTGCCTTATCTGCAGAAGTCACGCATATATACTTCAGAGGAATCTGAAGATAATGGATAACCGGATAAAGGTTGGCAAGGCTATGCCCGCCGAGACCCACGAATGCATAGGGGCCGGTGTAGGTTTCCTTGAGGTAGGCCTCGCTCCGGAGGCGCTTATATCTGCTTATCAGGTCCATTGAAATACTGTTTATAAGTTATCGTTCGGTCGCCGGTCCACTGGTAGCGGCCATAGAACCATTCTATTATGCGTTTAGGAAGCAACTTCTCGAAGTTGCGAAGGAGGATGATATCGTATTTACGGTGGAAATTGATCCAGCAGCCGTTGCAGTTCTTCGAATAATCACACTGCATCTTATGCGCCGCCCTGCCGTTGAATATCTCGTCCAGACTGTTCTGCCGGATATTCCCGAGATTCACGCCCAGATTCTGGCAGATGGGCACATCGCCGTTGCTGTGAATCACCAGACTGCTGAAGATGCTCTGGCAGCGGAGTTTCAACCGGCCGTTCCGCCACTCGTCGTAGAGCGCCACGAAGTCGTAGTTCTCTTCCGTGCCGTGGATGCTGGCCGGAATGCGCGAACGGAAATCCTCCGCCTCCAGCAGTTCCGCCTTGGTATCGAAGAAATCCATAATTCCGTAGATGCCTATGCGCACGTCTATGCCGTAACGCTTCGCCACCCCTATCACATATTCCATGTCCTTGAAAGAGTTCCAAGGGGTGAGGCAGAACATCAGGGAGATGGGGA
Source organism: Bacteroidales bacterium (assembly GCA_017554135.1). Lineage (GTDB taxonomy): Bacteria > Bacteroidota > Bacteroidia > Bacteroidales > UBA932 > Cryptobacteroides. Next base: position 3,806 of record JAFZIX010000147.1, read on the forward strand.
CCTCGTCCTTCAGAGTCTCGATGACCTCCAGCACCTTGTCGTGCCCGTCAACCCCACGTATGCCCGGATAGGACTGCTTGTCGCCGTCCAGCGAGAGATAGAGCCGCACCGGCCTGTACTGCCGCACCGCATCTATCACCTTCGCCGGCGCGAGGCCGTTGGAAAGCAGAGTATAATAAGGATGATTGTCCCGCAGCCAGGCCATTATCTCCCGGTACTGCGGATGCAGCACGAACTCGCCGCCTTCCAGCCCTACCACGGTACGCCGAGTGACGCAGCGGCTGCCCACAATGGCCTTGATCTCTTCCAGGGTCAGATGCTCGTGAGGCTTCTGCCAGATAGAGCAGTGACGGCACTTAGACTGGCACACCGTCGTGGCATAAATCATCAACTGGCTCAGTTTCTTATGCCTGGGCCGGGCGAGGTTGTTTACATAGAGCAGACCGTTGTGTATATAGTCGGAGAATTTGTACATCAGTAGTATAAATCTTTTATGCAGCGCGGTTTATCAATTTTATGCTGGCTGGTAGGTTTGGCCATCAGGATTTTGTTGTCCATCATACCCCAGCCCCAGGCGTCGCTGACTTTATTGGAGCCCTCAGGGCCTTTGGACCAGTGTGTTCTGGCAGGCACGGTATTACTGTCGCCATTGCCCAGATAACCGATTTTCTTGGTTTTATCCCAAGAATCCTTTGTCGTATATGCCGACACTATATTCCATATGATGGCCATTTCCCGGACATTCGGGAGCCGGTAGCCGCTAGGGCAGACACTGAACTCCGTATCCATCCCGCCGAAACTGGCATCCAGATAATCGTTCAGGCCTTTGTACGTCGTCAAATTATATGTCGATCCGTTAAATGAGTAGGCTGTTTTATTGTTAAACTTCTCGTAGGTAGAAAGAGGGGCCGTTACAAACTTGCTGGGGAGGCAAGCCATCTTGCTGAATTCATCGTGACCGACCAGTTCATGGTCGATAGGCTCACGGATGGAAGCAAGATTGATACGGGAACAGTCGAATTCGTAGAAGACATTATCATTGTAGTCTTCGGTATAATTGTCCGAGACGCTGCCGTCATCTTCCATATGCTTGCGGACGGCTATAACGTATGGATCAGGCTCAACCGTAGGATCTTCCGCTTCCGCCACCGTAATATCTTTCCTGACACCACCGTCCATCACATATCCCAGATTTCGCACACAACGCGTACTGAAAGTCGGTGTCTGTCCCGCACCGGAATAATTCAGGTTACTACCGGTGATGCCTTCCTCCGCCCAGATAACACGGGGGTACTTGTTACTGTTCCTCCACTCATCAGAGTTCAGTTCAGAGGATCCCGGAGGGAAAATATACCGGTTGCTGGCGATGACATGCTGGCGCCATGTGACACCGCCGCCGGCTTGTTCCGCTGCAGTTTTCTGATAAAGACGCGCATCGCCTTCAATACCGTATGCACCCATAAACACGCCAATCAACTGGATGTCCGAAGCCATATACCAGCGGATTTCATCAGGATCGATGATATCGTTTCCGTTATTGTCCCTGTTACGCGAAAGGCAACTATATCTCAGATATTTGTAATCCCTGCCATCCGAACCTGCATCATTCTTACTCCATAGTTGGGCGGTTTCATTGGTTCCGAACAGATTCAGGTATTCTTCCCATAATTTCTCCTCCGGATTCTCCGTTCCATCCGGATTCAGGACTCCCCACAGTTTCAGCGTATTAAGACGTCCGTTTGTCTTACTGGTATTCCCGCAATCCTCCGGATCCTTGTTTCTCCAGTATTGAGCAAGGCCGGTTTCGTAGCTGTCATCCGTATACTCCATACCCCACGCAGAGTGCAGGTCGGCCGTTTCCTGAACGGCATAGATGCTCTGGATTGAACGCTGCTGGATGGTAAATGAAGACCCGATTACCGTGCTCTCCCCATCTGCAGACCTTGCGGATGAAGCCAGAATGTGCAGGCGGCGCATAGGATGATTGACAACCTGTTTCCAGAGAGTAGGATCATATTCGCCGGTAATCGGATGCTTGGTATAGTAATATTCATCGATGAATGCCGTCACGGAAATCTTTGCACCGCCGTCACCGGTATCAGCATCAAAATCATTTTCCTCGCCCCGGTCATATTTTTCTTTCTGCGCCTTAAGATAGTCAACCAGTTGGTTTACGTACATCGTGCGGTTCTTCATCAGCGTGCCATCCTCCCAGTTATAGTTGTATGGCTTGTATCGTACCCGGTTGTCCGTATACTTGCCCGTGCTCGGATCTATACTGTTCAGACGGAATTCAACCCACTTGTAGTCAATCTGGGAGAGATTGTCTCCCACATCTTCGGGACCGATACCATCAGGATTGAACGGGGTCTCCACATACCAACTGATATTCTCCGGATCCATATATCCTTCGTGGAAGGAGATGACTTGAGTACTATAATGGCAGTCGCTGTCGAAGAATTTTTCCAGAGCGACCACCACACGCCCGGTGGCGCCAGGTTCAGGTTCATCATAACTTCCTGCACCGCCATCATTGTTCTCAACCTCGGTGCGGATATCCTCGGCGCCGTTTATGTTGATGGTATACTCGTAGCAGTGGTTACGCTCGGTATTGAAATCCGTCCAATCATCATCGAAATCACCCAGATGAATGACATAACGGACCGTGGCATCAAGGGTGGCGTTATCATTGCCGGAAGCGCTCGTCTTCATCACAAGTTTGCCGGTTATAACAACGTAAGTGGAATATTGATTTGCATAGACGAAGTTCCCGTTCGTTGTAGTGCAGTAACCACTATGGGTTGTCTGATCGTTCTTTGCCTGCCTTTCCCTATCAGCATAACCAGATATGCCAGGTGCCGGTGCATGACGATTTTCCATCATATAGAACGAGAATCCATGGATGGCGACCTTGGTCTTACCGTCCGCATAGAAATCATTAGATTGAGTAGTCAAAGTTTCGGATTCAAAGCCCATTGCCCCCGTAGAGAAAAACTTCTCCGGACTATCTGCGGCATCGCAGTCCGCACCTGTCCTCTCCAAAAGATAACAACATGTCGGCACATTGAAAAGTTCCCATTTGTCCGGCACGAAAGCACTTATCGCAGCGCCTTTCTTTATTCTCACATTGAACTTCACCTTGGCATAGAGACGCCTCAAGGTCAGGGTCTTGTTGCTGATATCATTGGCCGATCCTGTGCCGTCGATATTGACATTATGCACCTGCCCGGTCATCATAAAATAACCGGAATTGGCGGCCACTTCACTTCGCACCTGGGTTGCCACGATATTTTTCAGTTCTCCATAAGTCCTTATCGTAGATAACAGGCTGGCGGAAATATCCAGGTCGTTCGGGTTCATATTGGCAACCGCGACAATGGTGCACCCGGTTTTCTTCGCCGTACGTATATGCAGGGTGCCGTTGGTCGCCGGGCTGGATGTTGTTGCCATGTTATTGACCGTCCAATAATTGGAAAGAGACGTTTCGTTCAGGTTATTGCCATCGAAACTATGGCCATACAGTTTCTTGCTGCCGTCGGAATTGCCCTCGAAGATGAGCAAGTACATATTGAACACGTTGCTTTCGCGGACTACGCCCAGTTCATTTTTGGTGTCGACGCTGACCTCAGTTCCGGTTGGTGAGCCGAAATTGATCGTAACATCCACCATCCCGTCTTCTTCGAAGCCGGGTGGCACCAGACGATCCTTGACGCAGGCGCTCCAGAGGAGTGCCGTCGTCAGAAACAGGAATATTTTAATAACCAAACGTCTCATTCTTCATCAATTAAAAGTATGCGAAACCCCTGTCGCCGTAGTCCAGGTCGAATTGTCCACGACAAAATTAAGAGTTCCCGCCTGGTCTGCATAATAAACGTTTATAACCACATTCACCTCTTCATTCCTGGACATGTAAGTAAGCGGAACGGACTTGTTGTTATCCTTAAGCATACGGTTCAGCGCAGCGCCGGATCCGTAACTTGCGAAGAGGATAAACATATGGTCGTGCTGGTTTTGCGCCCCGTTATCCCAACTCAGCGTGCTAAGTTTGGCGGCGGCTTCTGTGCTAGCATTATAGGCATTGTCAGCCCGGAGGTATTTTCCGTAATTGGAATCCGAACTATTGTCATTGACAAACTGAACATAGGCTCCGTTCGGAATGTCTGTGGGGAATCTGCCGCTAATAAACCAACAAGGAGCGACACTCATCTGCGAGATAGACGTTCCAGATGGAGGATTTGTGGTAAGACCGTCCAGAGTGTACTTTCCGCCAGTCTTTGTGAGTCTGTGGAAGTATGTACTCCTTTTGCCAGAGTAATTGAAGAAATACTTTTTAGTGCCCTCATCAGTATACGTAAGAGGAGCATCGGCAGCATTACCGCTCCACCCTGCCAGGCCGGACTTGTCATTCTTAAATCCGGTATAGGTGAACCCTTGGTACTCATGTACACTTGCCTCCCGGTAGATTGCCTGAGCTCTGGCAAAGAATCTGTCATAAGTCGAGTAACCGCAACTCTCCCATGCAAGGCCTGTATCTCCTATACCATAGAACAGACGCCCGCCTCGGGTTGTAGTTCTGGGATTGATCATAAGGACATCCAAATGTTCGCCTTCATCCATCCCATGCACGGTATTGTAGTCAACGACACCAAACCCACCTCCTCCAAGCGACATGTCCAGATCGTTAAGACCAGGGTCGGATGAGTGACGATTCAAGGTCAAAGAAGCAAACACCTTGTAAGTGTACGGCGAGGCATTTTCGTAGAGAAGGGTACTGTAGACACATCCCTCGTTATTTGCTGATACCGTCGCAGGAGAAGAACTATTGTATGCCGGAAGTTCACGATAGGTAACGCCGGAAGGAATGCCAGGGATGCCATCAGAACTATGGTCGAGAAGATATGCCCTGTCCGGATTGAAATGGCTGAAGGACAGATCGTGCACCGTCACGGAGAACGGTGTATAATTATGAACAGTGACCTTGAAGCGGACCACCGGCCTTGTAAGGTAAAGGGTCTTTTCTGCCGCGTTGAGGCCAAGCGGAATATCGAGTTTACCGGTCAGAAGCATGGAAGATGCAGCAGGGGATGCGGTCGGATCTTTGGGGGCATTCGTGCCGGTGAGAGTCAGCAACTCCCGGTCCAGATAGTCGTTATCATAATTTTCATCTCCAACGGTGACCGTATATTCTTCATCCGTCACCGTATCATCCTGCCAGTCCTCGGCATCGTAGTTGGCATACGCATAGGCCGTGTAGTTTCCGGGTAGCAGATCATCGAACTCGATGAGGTCGTCTTCCGGATAAGGAGCCGTGTATGTCTTTGTCACCTTGCCGACCACCTTGTGGGTGTTGTCCGTAAGAATGACAAGCAGATTCTTGAATTCAAGGCCTTCCTGAAGGTCCGTAGGAGTCTTGGTCTCCATCCGTATGGCGGTAGAGGAATCGAGTTTGAGAATAATGCTGCTCAAGCCTGCGGATTGTTCAACATACGCCCTTTCCTTCTGACAGGAAACTGCCAGGAGCAAAACGAACAGCAATATGGACCTTAAGCTTCTCATTCTTATCCTTCAAACAAAAAGTCTTCCGTTGTAACCTGCACCTCATCCCAGGGCGTGCAAGTTACCGTCAGGTCTATGCCGCTTTGGTTGAGCGTGATATAGTAGTTGTAAACACGGTTGGGGCCCCACACATCCGCTCCGGGCTCACCATCTCGGTTCTCTATGCTCAAAACCGTCGTTACCGGCGCCTGCCCGTTGTAGGAGACGGAGAAGCGCACGGCGGAAGCGGCAGTAAGAGTCTGGGGAACCATATAGAACCATCCGTCTTTAGCATGGGTCAGCGTGGAGTACAAATCCGGATTGTCTTCATCATCAGTCGTCCCAGGATCGTTATCATCCGGATGGACAACGGTAATCCTGTCTCCCGGCGTGATTGCGCTCCAGTTGAAAAGCGTGCTTGCAGACCCGGCCGTCCAGTTACTCAGGATGATTGCAGGGTTAACCTCACTTTGGGACAGCACTTTTAGCGTACCATTGGGAGCAACTCCTTCCAGACGGAAATCGGTAATCTTGTAATCATCCGAACCTGAAGATGAAGACTTGCCAAAGAGGAATCGTACCGCAGAAGTCGCGTGCTTGAACACCAAGGGAACCGGATTGGTTCCGTCAACCCCGGTGACATCCCTGTATCCACGCGCCACCATAAGGTCGTTATTGTCACCTGCACGGTATGTAACGTTCAGGAAATAATCGTTGTCGACCGTGGCATCGGCAATATAGGGATACACGGCGGAGAAATAATAAATGCCAGAATTTTTCCAGTACTTGAGCGGCGTGTAATTCCATACACTGCTATATGTCACCGAAGGCGTCAGGGGATCAGGAACAGCTGCGCAGGTGAGTGTCTGGTTTACGAAAACATCTTCCTGGGTGAGTCCTTCCACACGTACTCCAAACACGCTGACGGTTTTCCCGACGGAGATCAATTCACCTGGATCATTCGGTTTGTCTGCTTTTGTCTCCACAGAAACAGATGAATGCACCGCGTCAAATGCAATGGCACGCGTCCCGCATTGTCTCTCCATGTGACTGTCTTTCCCACAGCCGGAGAGCAGCAGGAGAGCCATCAATGAATATATGCAGATACGGTCTTTCATCCCTAGTTACTTAAATGATAGTTATCCACGGAGCCCCAATCCGTCCAACTGACAGTAAACTCGATCGGGAGGTCCGGAGTGATCTTGATTTTGTATGTATAATGCTTCCCACGCTCCCAGGTTCCGGTAAGTGCCAGCAGATGCGCATCCGTCTTGACCGTGCTGGTTCCTCTGGCCTGAAGCGTGTAAATAACGCGGAGTTTGACCTCGTCACCCTGGATTGGACGCACAAGAACCTGTGGTATCGGCATCACGCCCGAATCGGTCACAACCGTTTCTGTCGTCGTGACGGTTTGAGAACCGCTGAAGGCAGTAAGCGAACCAAGTGCGCCGGAATAGTTGCGCCAGGCGTCGCTGCGGTTGATTCCGGTTTTGTACATTGACTCCAGGGTAATTGATGTAAGGATAACCTCGAATGCATCGGTATCATCCACTTTTTCCACAGTAAAGTCAACCAGGCTGAGAGCATGCTGGAAGGTAAAACTCACAGGTGTGCTCAGCGAGGGCTTGGTCCTGTTATTTATCCGGTCTGATGTCATGAAGTCCGTTTTACCGTCGGTAACGGTGAAACGGATATCCGGGATGCCCTTGGAGTCATTGGTATAGGTTGTGTTGGCGCCGGCGTTAAACAGCGCCACATTGGCATCATAGGGGCTATAGGCCCAGAAGGTAACCTTATGGTTGGTGGTATTGGGCCAGTACTTGAGAGGAGAGTAGGTCCAGACATCGGAGTAGCCGTCGGAGTCGGTGTCATCACCCTCGACAAGCTGGTTGAACATGAAATTGGGCTTGGCCGATGTGCTCCAGTTGCTGGTCTTCGTGTAGTATGCGAAGACGCCCATTGTCGCATCATCCGGCAGGCCGGTGGTGGTCTTTGTGGACACACCGGAAGAGAACCTCACCGGCATGTCGCCGGTAAGGCCATTCCACTCCGGATCCTCATCCCCTACCCGCTCAACCTTTGCGCAGGAGCAGGCGATGAGGGCCATCGCCGCCAGGGCCGCAGCCCAAAGCCATATTTGACGCCTTTCTATCATTTCATTTCGTCACGCCCAATTTCCTTTCGTCACCCCCGACCTGTTCGGGGGTCCGTGGCACCCAAGCGGGCGGTCAGGCCCGCTCAGGCAAAAAAGAAGATTAGCTATTCAACGGAAGATCAACTGGAGCAAGAGGATCACCAGCACTCCATGCATCAACTTCATAAACATTAAAGTCAATACTATTGAGACCAAGACGCACGACGATGTTGTACTTCTTACCCTTTGCTAAAGTAATTGCAGATGCATTGGTAGTGTAAATAACATTCTGAACCGTGCTATATCCACCTACCAGATTACTATCAGCAGTTATCACCCAATAATTAGCCTGAACTTTCAAACCACCTATAGCAATTGTAGTGGGAATAACCATCGGGGATTTGGTTGCATTAAGATCGGTTGCGGTCTCAGTGACATTAAAGCCAGTCTTTGAATCAACTGTTGTAGTTGATGCAAATGAGCTGGAAGTATAAGTAATCACACTGTTCTGGGCAGGATCTGCAAGCGTCCAAGATCCATCTTCAAGATTAAGGGTACCTTTTTTTGTTCCATTGAGAGTAACTTCAAGCTCTTGGAGAATAATAGTAGTCTCGGCACCAAGGTTGTTTGTGGTAGGTGAAACTGCATCCACAACAGCCTGAACCTGAGGGTTAATCTTGGCAAGGGCGTGATGGAAGGCAAAATTGATTGTAGAACCAAAAGTTTGCTTTGTTACATTCATGATAGGTGTAGCGTAAAGAAGGTCAATTTGTTGATGCGCATTGTCCGGAACAACAAAGGTGACCGTAGGAGCATCGGCATCATTATTCGCGGATGTAGATATGACACCTTGTCCATCAGCAGGATAAGCCGTAGCAACTACAGTCGCGCCCGATGCAGGAGTGACAGCCGTATAGGGAGCATAGGCAAAGAAGGAAACCTTATCAAGATGGGTTGTGTTGTCAACTGCGGTCGAGTTCTGTCCGTTAGGCCAGTACTTGATAGGTGTATATTCCCATTTTTGAGGATACAACGTGGTATTGGCACTTCCGTTATATGCAACCTGCTGGTTGAACATGAAATTTGGTTTGTCCGTGTCAGCCCAATCATCATCTTCTGTGTAGTAGGCAAATACACCGAAACCATCAGCAGACCCTTGCAATGCTGCAAGGTCAATGTCACCGTAGGTAGCCTTTGTATCGGCTATTCTTCCGGCATACACACCAAAAGTCAAGGCATCTCCCTGTCCGGTGCTCTTGAGGGTGTCTTCAGTCCTGGCACATGAGGCGAGGACGACGGCTGCAGTAGCAGCGAAAATTAAGATTTTTTTCATAATGAAAAAGATTAAAAATGAATAAATAAAAAAGTAATAATATATTGATTGTGAATAAATTACATATCTATTTCAACAGTATCTCCTTCATCCCAGTCATCCACGGTTGCATCGAAACCTGAAGCATCGGTCGCCGGCCGAACATCGGGCGGATGCATCACCGGGTTCTCCACACTTCCGAGGACCAGGCGATACAGGGCCCGGTAGCCATCGGGAGGCTTGCCGGAAGTTATCAGGTTGCCAACCTGGAATACATAATTCTCTACCGTCGAGTTATCGGCCAGGAGAGTGGCTATATTCAAAGACGGGTCGCGGTCCGGACTCGGCATCTCGCCGTTGGGGAAACCGAAGGTGGTAATAATACCGTCGATGTGCCCGACACGGTTGATGGGGTCATCCATAATCAGTTTCCACTGGGTTATCAGTTGCGTGCCGGTATCCGGGCCCGTCTGTCCTTTTGTCAGGTTGAAACTGCGGGCCATGCCGGAAGTGCTGGCGCGGACGGCCTTGAGCAGGTCGGCATTTTCGGAGTAAACCGAGATCCAGTACTGAGACACTATGCTCTGCGGATTCACAGGAACGCGGATGGTATAGTAGTGGACCAACTCATCGGCCGTTTCATCATCCACCCCGGTGGTCGCCGCCTTGAACTCTTCAATCATCTCCGCCGTAATTTCGAACTCATCCGATATGCCGACGGTCATCATCTCGGGATTGCCAATCAGCGGTTCATCGCCGTCGGCACGTGTGAACCAACTGCTCTTTGTCTCCTGAACGCTCACCTTGGCCGAGTCCATGCTCTCCATGTTGCTGAACTCCATCCATGCATACTCATGCGGGCTCTGGGAGATCATATACAGGCGGTATTTCCCCGGCTCCAGATAAAGCGTGCACGAATCCACGGATGCCGTTGTATGCTGCTGATAGAACTCTCCATCGCGGAAGAGGTAGAGCGTGACGCCTGTAGGCTTGACGCCGTCGGGATAGACCTCGGCCTTCCAGAGCACCTTCACTACGACGTGAAGCGCCCTGCGGAGATGGAGCGGGGGCTCGATGGAGCAGCCCGCCACGGCGAACGCGGCGAGGGCA
>JAFZIX010000148.1 GCA_017554135.1 Bacteroidales bacterium
GGGAGCATCGCCGACAAGATCCTCCGCATATTCAAATACGGACTGCTCTTTGTCGTGGTCTACTTTACCGTGACCGCCAGCGAACTCTTCTGCAAGAACATAGACCCCTATTATGCGGTTGCGACCGGTTTCAAGGGTGAAATAACCCTCTGGATGAGCCTGACCGCCCTGGCGCTGGTAGTGCTGCTGGGATTCTTCATCAACCGCTTCTGGTGCAAGTACATCTGCCCTCTCGGGGCAATCTCCAACACCCTGAAGTTCTGGACCTGGCTCGTGGCCCTCGGCCTGCTCTGGTGGGCGGTGTCGCTGGTGGGCGTCCAGTTCAGTTGGGTATGGCTGCTGGGCACCTTCTGCGTAGCCGGGTATCTGCTGGAAATCATCCACGGAAAGCCCCGTATGCAGGTGATGCACGTGCTGGTGGATCAGGACAACTGCGGCCGCAAGTGCTACTCCTGCCAGAAGAACTGCCCCTACAACATCGACGTTCCTTCGTTCGGAAAGAAGGTTACTGCGGTGGATTGCGTCCTTTGCGGTGAGTGCGTCGCGGCATGCCCCACCAAGGCCCTGCGCATTGGCGTGGCACCTTCTTCCAAGGGATGCGGCTTCACCCGCTTTATTCCGCCCATCATCGCCGTGTTGGCGGTGGCTCTGGCCCTGATCTTCGGCGGCAAGTTCGAGATTCCTACCATCAGCGAGACCTGGGGAGTGGAAGAGGGGATGAGCCTCAAGACAGTCAAGGTCTCCGGCCTCAAGACCGTCAAGTGCTACGGCAGTTCCATGGCATTCAAGGCCAGGATGGAGAAGGTCCCAGGAGTGCATGGCGTGAAGACCTATGTCGGCAGCCACACCGTGGTGGTCTCCTACGATCCCAAGGTTACCGATGCGGAGAAGATCCAGTCCAAGATATTCGTTCCTTCCCGTTTCAAGGTCGCTACCCCCGATCCCGAGGCAGTTCCTGAACTCAAGATAGTTACCCTGAGGGTGGAGAAGATGTACGACAAGATGGACCTGAACTACCTCGGACTGCAGTTCCGCGGCGAGGACAAGGGCATCTACGGAGTCGAATCCGAGTATGACTGCCCTGTGGTGATGCGCGTATTCATGGATCCCGCCCAGGAGGCTGACGAGGCCTGGTTCAAGGAGATTGTGAACCGCAAGGTCCTGGTCATGCCCATTCATGGCGGCGGCACCAAGGAAACTCCTATGGACCTCAAGTTCGTGAAGATGGAAAAAGAGGTCGGAAGCATTTCTACGCCCGAATTCCTGCATCTGATGTTCACTCCCTTCAAGGCTGAATACAACGGCAAGTATCCTTCCGCAGACACCACCATTATCCGCAAGCGCGCGGAGGTGTATGCCGGCAAGCCTCAGTACATCATCGAGTTCGAAGACAGCAACTACGAGAAGCCCATCGTAGTCCGTTCTCTTCCTTACCTGAGCAACCATGTCTCCAAGGAGGAAGGTGTGATCGGCACCTATCTCGTGCTCAACGAGAACCTCAAGCCCGCCATTCAGATCCGCTTCGCCGCCCCTGCTACGGCCGAACGCATCTGGGAACTGGTGACCATGGAGAAGTGGACCATCACCTACAAGGACGAAGAGAAAATAGAAAACGCCCGAATTGCGTTCAGCAAACCGGGCGTCGTAAAGCCTTACAAGAAATAAACTTAGAGTTTAAATTCCTTATCTCCAAGCAGTTCGCGCAACACCATCGGTTCGTTGGTGGTGATTGCGTTTATGCCTAAGTCGATGTAATACTGCATCTGCTCCGGCTTGTTGACTGTCCATACGTTGGTGGACATTCCAAGTTCGTGGGCGCGTGCTACGATGGTACTGTCTTTCTTGATAACCTTCTTCTCATAGTCGAAGCCGTTGATTCCGTCGGCGGCAAGTTCCTCGGGGGTGAAGTCACCCTCCAGATACTGGTTGACGAATTCGGGGAATTCAGCCGCGATGCGGTCGCACATGTACTTGCTGAAGGAGATGAACACCACGCGCTTGGGATCCAGCATGTTGTGCTCTTCGAGGGATGCGATGCACTTGTCTACGAGGAGATCCTCCTGCTCCATGGTGAATTCTTCCTTGAGTTCGAGCACGAGGATGGTTGATTCGCACTTTGCGGCCTGGTCCAGATACTCGTCGATGGTAGGGATGGTCTCGCCGTTGGGAAGGCGGTAATCGGCGAAGCATGTGGATGCGCAGGTGTCGATGCGGGCGCCGTTAATCTTGTTGTCGTGGAATACGAGAACCACGCTATCTGTAGTGATGTGCACGTCGCACTCACTGCCCCAGAGCCCGTTGTCCTGGGCAGCCTTGAGGGATGCGATGGAGTTCTCGGAGAAACCGGCAGCCTCGCAGTTCCAGTAGCCTCTGTGGGCGACGATGGCGGTCTTGCCTTTCTGGTCTATCTTTGGAAAACCGGTCTTATTGCCGGCGCAGGATGTCAGGGCCAGCAGCGCCGCTGCTGCGATGACTGTTAGGTTTTTCAGTGTCATAGCCGCAAATATAGGAAGATTTTGTTAATTTTGTCATTCCGAACGAAGTGAAGGAATCTAAATATTAACTATATGGTCAAAGTTGAATTAGGGGGCTGCGGCTCCTTCGTAAAAGAATCCCTTTATAAAGAATATGTAGGCAAGGCCCTGGCCGCCTACGATGTACTGGAGTCCGAAAAAGGCGCAGGAAACGACTTCCTCGGATGGAAAACACTGCCGGTAGACACACCCGAAAGTCTTATTGCAGATTGCGAGGCCGTAAAGGCCGACTGGAAGGCCCGCGGAGTGGATCTCGCCGTGGTTATCGGCATCGGCGGCAGTTACCTCGGCGCCCGCTGCGCCATCGAGGCCCTGTCCCACCAGTTCGTGCGCCCCGAGGGTGAAATCCGCGTGGTATTCGCCGGCAACAACCTCAGCGAAGACTATCTGGCAGAACTGATGGACCTCGTGGAGAAGAGCAACGCCGCGTGCGTGGTCATCTCCAAGTCCGGCACCACCACCGAGCCCGCCGTGGCATTCCGCATCGTCAAGGATTATCTCGAGAACAAATACGGCAAGAAGGAAGCGGCCGACCGCATCGTGGCCATCACCGATGCCAAGAAGGGCGCTCTCAAGACCCTCTCCACCCAGGAAGGATACCGCACTTTCGTGGTTCCGGACAACGTGGGAGGCCGTTATTCAGTGCTCACTCCCGTCGGCATCCTGCCCATTGTACTGGCCGGCTTCGACATCCGCGCTATGCTCAAGGGCGCAGCCGACGAGCGTGCAGAACTCCTCAAGAAAGGGGAGAAGAACGCCGCTGTGGAATATGCCGCAATGCGCAACCTGCTCTACAGCGAACTCGGCAAGAAGGTCGAGGTTCTGGTGAGTTACAATCCCAAGTTCCAGTATCTTGGAGAGTGGTGGAAGCAACTCTACGGCGAATCCGAGGGCAAGGACCAGAAGGGTATCTTCCCCGCATCCGTCAACTTCACCACCGACCTGCACTCGGTAGGCCAGTTCATCCAGGAAGGGGACCGCGTTATGTTTGAAACCGTGGTCAAGGCAGAAAAGGCCCAGCGCAGTGTGGTCATCGGCACCGATGAGCAGAACCTGGACCAACTCAACTACCTCGCAGGCCAGCACGTGGAGCATTGCAACGCCATGGCAGCCCTTGGCACCAAACTCGCCCATATCGACGGCGGAGTGCCCCAGATCGAGGTTGCGGTAGAGAAGATAGACGAGTACAACCTCGGCGCCATCTTCTACTTCTTCGAGTTCGCCTGCGGCGTTTCAGCCTATCTGCTGGGCGTGAATCCTTTCAACCAGCCCGGTGTGGAGGCCTACAAGAAGAACATGTTCGCCCTGCTCCGTAAACCCGGTTACGAAGCACAGACCGAAGAGATTCTGAAGCGAATCTAGAGTTTCTCCCAGACGGAAATCTGGGCAAAGAGTTTCTTCAGGAAATCTTCCGGAAGTTTGTGGTTGGACAAGTCCTTCTTAAGCGCTTCCGCGGAAAGATCCTCAAGGTAAGTCCCTGCACCGCAGGGATTTTCCGTTATATAACTGGCAGTGCCGGCAAAACGGAGAAGTTCCGGAGTCAACTGAAGGTGATTGCTGATGGCTGATGCAAAGACGGTCTTTGCCTCGGGAGTGATCCTGCGCATCCTCTTGAGAACGCCCTTCTGGCCTTCGGTGAAGGCAAAACGGCTGTCGCATTCCACGTTAAGTTGCCCGGAGGCGCTGCTTTCCGCCAGGTAGATCACAACTGCGAGTTCTTCTCCGTCGTATCCCCAGACTTCATTTCCGGAGGCTGCATCCCTTGAAGCGTAACGGCTGTAGGGGATGTTGCGGCCGTTCACCGTGACTTTGGTGGGGGCGGTGGCGCCGTCGAGCACTATGCGCACCTTGCGGGTGGCGCTGATGCCCTTGTAGGAGCCCTGGCGGGGCTTCACGACAACGGAAATGCCGTCCTGGCTCACGCTGCGGGTGACTTCCGTGGTGGCGTAAGCGCTGCCGTAAGCCTGGGAAACTCCGTCATCCTCGTAAAGCGTGGCGCTGCCTTCACCCTGCCCGGGAACCAGCATATACCAGTTCTCGCTGCTGCTCTCCTGGAGCGACTTGATGTCCGGGGAGGCCATGGGAATAATGGCCCCTGCGCGTACGAAATAGGGATTCTCGTCGATGGTGTAGTATGCGGTGGCCTCGCTGCCGCCGGCGTACATCTTGCCGGTGGATGCATCGTACCAGTCGTTGCCGGCGGGGAACCAGAGGGCCCTTGCGGTAAGGCCGGTGGTCTTGTCTGCGGCCTCGCAGAGCACCGTGGCGAGGATATCATCCCCGAAGAAGAACTCTTCCCTGGTGTCGTATGCCTTCTGCTCCTCGGGATAATAGTAGTAGAGCGGGCGGCAGATGGAGATGCCCGTGTCGTAGGCCTGGCGGGCGGCGGTATAGATATAGGGCATGAGCTGGTAGCGCAGGTTGACGCAGTCGAGCAGCATGGGGAAATTGTCGAACTTCCATATACGCCGCTCATTACCCTCCTGACTTGCCCCATGGGTACGGAAGATGGGTGAGAACGCCCCGAACTGCAGCCACCGGAGCATGAGTTCGGAATTGGTGGGCGCTATCTGCATGTGGCCACCGA
>JAFZIX010000149.1 GCA_017554135.1 Bacteroidales bacterium
GATGTTCACGGGGCAGTAGCCCCAGCCGAGGTTCTTCCACTCGTATTCCACCTTGATGCTGCCAGAGGCCCTGGAGGGAGCCTTCACCCAGCAGGGATATAGCCTGTATCCGCCTTCTGCCACGAAACGCTTCACCAGGTCGAATTCCTGGCCGAACCAGGAGCGGACCTCGTCGTTCACGCGCAGGTCCATCATATTTACGCGCGCTTCTTCAGCGGCCTTGAATTCACCCTTGCGCACATCCTCGGAATGGCCCTCACGATACTCCCCGGAGGGATCCACCCAGTAGCGATGATGCGCGGCGGTAATCCATCCTCCTTCGAGGATGATGGGGCGCTTGAAGTTCCACTCTGCGGCGAAATCCTTCTCCCACTGCTGATAGTAGCCGTTCATGCCGAAAGCATCGTGGCGGAGACTGTAGCCGTTGGCGATGGCCTGGCGGAGCAAATCCTCCGAAACCTTGGAAACCGGGCCCCAGCCATCCTTGCTGGGCTCACCGATGAGGCGGTGGTAGTTAATCACGAGGGGTATCTCGGTGAAGGTGCGGGCGTAGAGGGATGTTATCCACTGCATCACATCGCTATTCCTGGTGGGATCCTTGTAGATGAGGCTGTGACCCTCTCCCCACTTTCCGAGGCCGTAAGCGTCGATGAAATCCACCTTGTCGATATCGTTGTACTCGGCGGCAAGGGCCTCGATGAACTTGCTGTATTTCGCCTGGAAGACCGGATCGTCCGGGTAGGGAGAACGGACCTCGTTCCTGCCGACCATAGCGGTGAAGTATTCGGCACCGGCATCGAACACATAGTCGGGAGTGTTCTGGCGCTGGTCGCGGCCATCCACCACTATGCGGAAGCTGAGCTTCATGCCCCTGTCGAGGATGGAGCGGAAGAGCCTGTTCAGCCTGGAATCGGGATCCAGCCACGCATATTTTCCTTCCTCGGGCTCGAAAGCCACCCAGCTGGTGCGGACATAGGCCGTATTGGCATAGTCGCTGACCTTCACCGTGTCGCCGGTGGAAGTGGGCATGGCGTCGTAGCCGTTGGTCTCCCAGAAAGTCTCGTCCCAGTCGCGACGGAGATACATAACCCAGCCGTTGAGGGGGTTGCGCAGCACGGTTTCGGTGTCGGGAGTGTAGGTAACTTTCCCGCAGTTGCAGGAAGTGGAAGCAACGAGTGCAATCGCTGCCGGTATCAGGAGTTTGATGAAACGATTCATTGGCCTTTGTTTCGTGTTCTGATGCGAAGGTAAAAATAAAGATATGAAACCACTCCCGACCACGTACGGAAATGGTTTCATTTTGTACACCCCCGTTCAGAGGGCATTCTAAGCAGGATTTTCTTGCTTCTTAAAATCGGAAGGAGAGATGTCGAAGCGGCGCTTGAAGCAGACGCTGAAGTACTTCGGATTGGCGAATCCGGTGCGGTCCGATATCTCGGAAATGGTAAGGTCGGAGTCTTTCAGAAGCTGGGCTGCACGCTTCAGGCGGATATCCATGATGAATTCCTTGATGGACATTCCGGTGATATCCTTGATCTTCTGGTATAGTATGGTACGCCCGACCGCCATGTCGTATACGAACTCCTCGACATCGTACTCGTTGTTGTCCATGTTCTTCTCAATGTTCTCCATGGCTTTCGAGAGAAGGGCTTCATCCATGGAGGATATCACAACCTTGGAGGGTTCGGCCACGAATTTCTTGGAGTAGTAGTTGCGGAGTTCCTCCTGCATGCGCAGCAGACCGTCTATCTGGGACTCCAGGAACTCCATATCGAAAGGCTTCTCTATGAATACGTTGGCCCCGCTTTCCATCGCGGTGAGCTTGAGGTCTCCGTTGCCGGAAAGCACTATCACGGGGATGTGGCTGGACTTGATGCTGCTGCGCAGATGCCTGCAGACCCCGAATCCGTCGGTATCTCCCATGATGAGGTCGGTGATTACCAGGTTCGGGTGCACCTTTTCCACCTTTTCTATGCCGTCTGTTCCGTCCGCGGCTGTGTACACGTTGAAGCGGGCGGAGAGATGCTCCTGCAGGTAGGAGCGCAGGTGGTCGTCATCGTCTATGACAACTATTGTGTGGGCCTTGCGGGCCTGTGCGGAAGCCTTTTCGCTCACGTCGAGTTCCTCGATGAGGGCGTCCACTTCCTTCTCCACGAAGCTGTACGACTGCGATGCGTCATCCTCCGCGGAAGCGGAAACTTCGGCCGGAGGCAGTGGCAGGGACACCTTGAACACCACCTGAGCGTTTCCGGAACTCACGCTCACCTCTCCCCCGAGTTCATCTACCAGTTCCTTGACTATGGTAAGCCCCAGGCCCGTGCTGCTTTCGAAGCTGGGCTGGAAGTCATGGGTACGGTTGAAGGCCTCGAAAATGCGGGAGAGCTTTTCTTCGGAAATCTCGTTGCCGGTATTGGACACTGTGATTTCCACCATGCCTGCAGCCGCTTCGCGTATCTGCACCACTATCGAACCCTGCTCGGCCGTGTACTTCACGGCGTTGGAGAACAGGTTGGTGAACACCTTTTCTATCACCTCATGGTCGAACAGGCAGGGGTGGCTCTCCGACTGCGAACGGAAATCCATCTCTATGCCCTTGCGGTCGGCGTAAATCTCGAAGAGCGAGAAAATGCTTCGCAGGAAGCTGACCAGGTCTCCCGCCACGGGGTTGAGTGTCACCTTGTTGCTTTCTATCTCCCTGAAGGTAAGCAGTTGGCCTATCATGCGCTGGATGCGGGAGACGTTCCTTTCTATGTGGTTGGCGTATTTATTGGCCGGCGAATCCGCAGGCAGGCGCTCCTTGAGCTTGCGGAGAGGATCCACTATCAGGGTGAGGGGCGTCTTGAGGTCGTGCGAAATGTTGGTGAAGAAGTTGATCCTGGCGCGGGTCAGTTCCTGCATATTCTGCTCCTTAAGCTTCTCCAGTTCCAGCTCCCGCTGATATATCTTCTTGTTGGTGAAGTACTTCCAGATGAAGTAGACTATGGCGGAGAGCAGCAGCGCATATAGCAGTTTGGCCCACCACGAGAGGAACGGGCTGGGATGAATGGTCCATTCCATGGCGGTGATACTGTCGCCCCAGAGGCCGTCGTTGTTGGATGCCTTCACCTCGAAGCGGTAACTGCCGGGGCGCAGGTTGTAGTAGCGCATCGTCTTCTGCCCGGGATCCAGGGTAGTCCATTCGTCGGAAAGGCCCACGAGGCGGCAGGCGTAACGGTTGTTCTCGGGATGCAGGTAGCTGTCGGAAGAGAATCCTATCGCCACGTTGGACTGGCTGTGGTTGAGCGAGAGGGGTTTATCCGCGCCTATGTAGCTCTCAGTAGGGGCCGACCTGTCGTTCACCCTCACGTCGGTGAAGAAAACCACACTCTTGTGGGGGTTAGTGCGAATATCCGCCGGGCGGAACATTATGAAACCGTCGGTGCCGCCGAAGAGCAGTTCTCCGCGCGAGCTCACGTACGCCGCCCGCACATAGTAGGAGCCGCAGTCGCTGGGGGTGTTGACGGTGGAGGGAACTATGCGCCCGTCAGTACGGCGGAACAGGCCGTCGTCGGTGCTGAACCAGACATCCTTCGAAACCGGATCCTCCACTATGCCGAACACC
>JAFZIX010000150.1 GCA_017554135.1 Bacteroidales bacterium
TGGCGCCGGTGGCGATGATAACGGCATCCGCCTCGATTGCGGGAGTGCCGTCGATCTCGAACTTGAAGGGGCGCACGGACAGATCCGCCTTGGTGATGATGCCCCTGCGGATATCCGTTCCCACATTGACTGCCTGCTCGCGCATGGCACCCGTAAGGCTGAGTGAATCAATGCCTTTGGCAAAGCCGGGATAGTTCTCAACCAGGGTTGTGGTGGTGAGTTGCCCGCCAGGTTCGGGGCCCTCGTAAAGAACAGGGCTCAGGCCCGCCCTGGATGCATAAATGCCCGCAGTATAACCGGCCGGGCCGCCGCCAATTATGAGAAGTCTGACTTTTTCCATCGGAGTGTTTTTAATAGCGCACAAAGTTAAACATTATTTTTATTATCTTTGCCCAGTTGATAATTCTAGCCTGTTATGAAAATCGTCAATCTAGGAGAAAAGAACTCGCTGCTCAATTCATTCATAGCCCAGATCAGGGACAAGAGCGTTCAGAAGGATGCCCTGCGCTTTCGCAACAACCTCCGGCGCCTTGGAGAAATCTTTGCCTATGAGATCAGTAAAACCCTCTCCTACAGCGAAAAAGACGTGCGCACGCCCCTCGGCACAGCCAGCGTCAACACCTACGACACCAAGATAGTGCTCGCCACCATCCTCCGCGCCGGCCTGCCGCTGCACGACGGGATGCTTTCGTATTTCGAGAATGCGGAAAATGCCTTCATCGCGGCCTACCGCAAATACGACGCAGCCGACAAATTCCATATCAACACAGAATACTGCACAACCCCGGAACTCTATGGCAAGACTCTGATTCTTTCAGACACCATGATTGCTACCGGTTCATCCATAGTTCTGGCCTACGACCGTCTGGTGAGCGACGGAGGAGATCCGGACTACACCCATTTCGTCTGCCCCATCACCAGCGTTGCGGCAGTGGATACCCTCAAAAAGGCTGTGCCCTCCAACTGCACGCTCTGGACCGCCGCAATCGACGAAGAACTCACCAGCCACTCTCTGGTAGTGCCTGGCCTCGGCGATGCCGGAGATCTTGCTTACGGAGAAAAGGTTTAAAGCTCCTTGCGCCAGCGGGCAAGTGGGATTCCCAACTGACCGCGATACTTGGCGATGGTACGGCGGGCGACCTTGTAGCCGCGTTTCTCCATTTCAGATACAAGCTGCTCATCCGTGAGCGGCTTTTTCTTATTCTCGCCATCTACGCAGTCCTGCAGGGCCTTCTTGAGTTCGCGGGTGGACACCTCCTCCCCTTCCTTGTTCTCCATACCTTCAGAGAAGAAGTATTTGAGCGGGAAGATGCCGAAGTGGGTTTCGATGTACTTGCTGTTCACCACACGGGAGATGGTGGAGATGTCGAAGCCTGTCTGCTCCGCTATGTCCTTGAGCACCATGGGTTTGAGTTTGGCGTCATCTCCATCCAGGAAGTAGTCGTGCTGGAAGTCCAGGATGGCCTGCATCGTGCGCTGGAGGGTGTTCTGGCGCTGCTTGAGCGCCTCTATGAACCATTTGGCGGAATCTATTTTCTGGCGGATGAAGGTGGCAGCCTCTTTCTGGGCGCGGTCCCCTGAACCCTTGGCCTCCAGCATCATCTCGGAGTACTTGCGGTTCACCCTGAGTTCGGGGATGTTGAAGCGGGGCATGGTGAAGGAGATATTGCCGTCGTGCTCCTCGAGCACAAAGTCCGGCACAATCTGCTGGGCCTGTTCGGAATAACTGTCGTCCAACTGGCCGCCGGGGGCGGGATTGAGGCGGGTGATGCAGCCGATGGCGGCCTTCAGCCTGGCCTCGTTCAGATTCAGGCGGGACATCACCTTGTTGAAATGCCTGTTGGTGAATTCCAGGAACTGCTCGTTCAGGATACGGTAGGCATCCTGCACGTCTTCCGTCTGCCTGCGGGCCTTAAGTTGAAGAAGGAGGCATTCACGCAGGTCCCTGGCACCAATCCCCGCAGGGTCGAATTCCTGCACTACCTCCAGCATATTCTCCACCTCCTGCTCTGTCACCTCCATACCTGCGCGAAAGGCCAGGTCATCCACGAGGGATTCGATATCACGGCGGAGATACCCGTCGGCATCGAGACTGCCTATTATGAACGCCCCGATCTGGTAGTCGCGCTCGCTCAGATTGCGGTAGCCGAGTTGGTCCATGAGGCTGTCCGTAAAACTTTCGCGGACGGAAAAGGTGTTGTATTCAGGGCGGGGGTCCTTGCCCAAGTTGTTGATGCGGGTCTTGTAGGCGGGGATGTCGCCGTCGTCCTTGATTTCGTCGATGGAGATGTCCTTGGGCTCGTCGCCATCCTCCTGCTTGTTTGGATCCGGGCCATCTTCCAGCACGGGGTTTTCTTCAAGTTCGGAGCGTATCTTCTGCTCCAGTTCCTGCACCGGCAGCTCTATGAGCTTGATGGTCTGGATCTGGAGCGGGGAAAGGCGCTGTGTCTGCTTGAGTTCTAACCCCTGCTTCTGCATATCAGTTCACTTTTTTCAACACCTTGAGGGTATCCACCCTGTAGGCGCTGCGGTTCTTGACCGCGGGGTATTTGAATCGCTCCTGCACTATGAATGCGGACGGGAACTGCTGCTTGATTGCACCCAGGGCGGCAAGGGCCTCGCTCTTGTTGCGGTAATCCCCTACCGTCACGCGGAAATACGGGCTGGAGAAACTCCTGTATGCGGATACTCCCGGATTCAGCACCTTGAAACGGTAGAGAGCCGCTTCGCTCGCCGTGCGCGCTGTCTGGGAATTGTCGAAGAATATGCGGATGCGGTAGCCGCTGAAGGTCTTGGAGCGGTTGGACCGGATGCGGGTTTCCACGGCGTTG
>JAFZIX010000151.1 GCA_017554135.1 Bacteroidales bacterium
GAAGGCAAGTTTGCGGGAATCCGGGCTCCACCAGAAAGCACGATAACGCGAAGGACGTCCGAAAATCTCTTCATAGTACACCCACGACGCATAACCGTTAAGGATAAGGTCCGACCCGTCATTCGTAAGTCTTAAGGTATCTGAGGAACCTTTGGCACATACATACAAGTCGTTATCCCTGGTAAATGCAAAACGCGAGGAATCCGGCGCCCAGGTCAGATTCACTATCGAGGCAAGGATAATCAATAAAGTTTTCATACAAAAAATCGGTCATTGAAGTTAACCAGATATACTTTTTTCACAGCACGAGTCAGAGCCGTATATAGCCATTTAAGGTCGTCCAGAGTCTGTTCTTCCTGCCAGAATGGGCAGTCTATGAACACACAGCCCCACTGGCCGCCTTGCGATTTGTGACAGGTGATGGCATTGGCATATTTCAGTTGCAATGCATTAAAATAGGGATCCTCCCGGACCGCATCGTAACGGGCTTTCTTTGTCTTGAGATGCGCATAATCCTCCGATACGCCCTGATATAACTGGTTCTGCTGCTCATAGGTAAGGGATGCCGACTCACTCTCGAGCGTATCCAGGCAGACCTTCGCCTTTATCTCGACATCGTCATAATCCGGAAAAGACAGCACGGCATCGGCGAAATGCAATCCATAGCGTTCCTCGTGATTCCTGATCCGTATGAGGTTCGCCATATCGCCGTTAGCAATATAATCCAGGCCCTGAATATCCTCCACAAACTGATAGCAGTTCTTGACTATCATCAGCCTGTCCCCCCGCACAAGCCTGTCTTCCTTATACTGCACTTGCGCGCGTATACCGAGATTGTAGCGTATGGCACGTTTGTTTGAGCGGCAGAGTATTATGGTCTCGTCCTCTCCGTATTCATCATAGGCGGACGAGATTGTGTCAATCAGTTCTCCCCCGCTGATCCTTTGCACATCTTCGCAGTCATGCAGGTCCAGTTTCAGAGGGCTGGATGATTCCCCATTCTCGGCCGAGCGGATAATCTCACGCAGGACGGTTGCATTACGGAGGATGCCGGATTCCTGAGCCTGCCGCACTACGGAAGTCAGTTCCGCATACTGAACTCCACCGAATCCGTCCATATAGTCGGAATTAAGGGCGGGGCTGGCGTCAAGACCGACCGGCGGCAACTGTGCAGCATCTCCCACCAGTATCAGCCGGCAGTCCACTCCGCCACGCACGAAGGTTATCAGGTCTTCCAGCAGATTGCCGGTGCCGAACGCAGTGCTGGACTGGCGGGTGGCTTCCTCGATTCCGATCAGCGACACCTCGTCCACGACAAACAAGGTATTCTTCGCCTTATTAGGAGCAAGGGAGAAC
Source organism: Bacteroidales bacterium (assembly GCA_017554135.1). Taxonomy (GTDB): domain Bacteria; phylum Bacteroidota; class Bacteroidia; order Bacteroidales; family UBA932; genus Cryptobacteroides. Next base: position 1,357 of record JAFZIX010000151.1, read on the forward strand.
TGCCCGAAGCCATCGGCGCCCACAGATTTCTGGCGGTAGATATGTTTGTGTATGGTGAATGCAGAGCGGTTCGCCATGCCGGACAGGACCTTTGCGGAGCGTCCTGTAGGCGCCATCAGCACGGTGTGAAGTTTCATCTCCTCCAGCGCATCAATCACCACCGAAACGGCAGTGGTCTTGCCCGTGCCGGCATAGCCGTTAACTACCAGGATATCAGCGTCATCTCCGGTCAGGAAGGATGCAATCTTATGCATAAGTGCGTCCTGGCAGGATGTCAGGCCGTAGGAGAAGCGGGTGATGAATTCCTTGTAGAGAAAGTCGCTGCGGTCCATCTATCGATTCCGGCGGGTGAAAAGGAAGGATGCAACTGCGAGTACGGGATAGAGTTCCACGCGCCCCATGAACATATCCACTGTATAGAAGAACTTGGCCATTGAAGGCTCCGCATTATAGTTGCCAAGGGAGCCTATCGTACTTCCGGCGGCGGGACCCACATTATCCAGACAGCAGAGCGTGCCCATGATAGCATTGGCATTGTCTGAACCGGAGGCCAGGCAGAGCAAGGTTGATAGGGCGAAAACAATGAAGAAAATGGCAACGTAGAGCACGTGGGTGTCCACATCCTTGTCGCTGACCGGTTTGCCGTTCAGGCGCACTTCGTTAACCGTTGAAGGATTAATGGAACGCCTGAGATGCACGGCCAGACTCTTGAATGTCAAAAGGATACGGTCCGACTTGACTCCTCCTGTGGTGGACCCGGCCATGCCGCACTGGATGCCAAAGACCATTATCATCAGCGCCGGGAAGAGTGGCCAGTTGCTATTGTCACATATGGCGAACCCGGTGGTTGATGTGTAACTGAGAAGTTGGAAACTGCCATCCAGGAATGCCTTTGGCCATGTTTCCACAACGCCATCTGCCTTGAGTACCGTTGCCACTATTATGGATCCCGCCACCAAAATCCCGGTGAAGAACTTAAACACATCATTGTTCAGCGGCTTCAGGGAGCGGGTGACAATGGTGATGTAAAGCATCCCGAAGTGAAGCGAGGATACGTACATGAAAAACATTGTCACCAAGGTAATAGGCAGCGAATTGAACGAGGCGATAGAAAGATTACGGCTGCTGAATCCACCGGTCGCACATACACTGAAAGAGTGACAGATGGAATCAAAAGGAGTCATTCCGGCAATCATGTAGGCCACAAAAGCGGCTATATTCAGACCGAGATAGACGGAAGTGAAAATATAGACAGTCTGGTTTGCTCTCACATTATAGGAATCCTTGGAAAGCGATGAGAGTTCCATATTCGTAAGCCTCAGCCTCATCGGGCTGGATGAGGGGATGATCAGCAGAAGGAAAACCACTACTCCCAAACCACCTATAAAGTGGGTGGAGGCCCTCCAGAACAACAAGGCCTTGGGCAAGGATTCAACTTCTTCCAAGATGCTCGCACCGGTAGTAGTGAAGCCGGAAACACTTTCAAACCAGGCATTTATAACAGAGAACGGCCCGCCCCAGAGCACATAGGGCAGCATCCCGAAGATGAAGGAAAGCAGCCAGGAAAGGACTATGATCACATATCCCTCCCGCATGGTGATTGCAGCCGTCTTGCGGACGAAAATGAAGGGAAAAACTCCGAAGATGAAAGTTAGCAGGAAACTGATTGAGAGAGGAGAAATAACCGTATCCTCCCGCCCGACTATTGCAATCACCAAGGATATCAACATGAAGAGCGCGCTGACGAGCAGCGCGTAGCCAACATTCCTGCTGATAGTTTTCCAGTTCATCAGTTCTCCTTGTTCAAACCCTTCTTCATGGCGGAGATGCGCTTTCGGAGTATACTATTCTCCTCAGTAAGTTCACGAACCTCGGTATTGAGTTCGTTCAACTGGTCGTCTCCATCGAAACTGTAGGTATAGTTCCTGCCATATATCCGATAGTTCTTGAGAGCACCCAGCATCCTGTAGACAGGTTTGGTATAATTGGATTCGAGGAAGAATAACAACATCAGCACCAGCAGCAGGCCGACGGCAACCGCAACCATTCCGGGAATAATGCTTCGGTAGAAGGCGCCCTGGAAGGTTTCGGAGTTATCTGCCAGTTCGTCGTATATGGCATTCGAGAGAGCGTCGATATCATTACGCAGGCGATTGTACCTTGGCTGCAGGCGTTCAAAATACCAGGACCTGGTATCAATGAAATCCGACTGGAGCACATCCTCCAGTTCCAGGGACGTCAGCATATACGCGGCATAGGAATACTGCACCGAATCAGCCTGATGCGCCACAACCGTGTTTGGAGCCGAAGAGCGCAGACTGTCGAGACGCATCGAGAATGCGGTTTCATCGAATTCCGGACGGATGTTGGATGATTCGTCCCCTATCACAGAAAGGATATTGAGGTTATATTCGTTCGCATCGTCATACAACTTCTGGGCGGCATTGATGCTCTCGATGTTGTCTGCAACCATGTCAGAGATATAGGAACTCATCCGTCTGTATTCCAAAACAGAGATGATGCTGGATATCAGCAGCACCAGTGCTATGGAACAGAGGCTCAAGTATAACTTGGCCCTAAGGGGCAGTCTCTTTTCTCTCATTTTTTAAAATTTTTTAAAAAACTTTACAAAAGTACTAAATATTTGTTAAATTTGTCATACCCAACACTAAGACTTATGACATCAGCCCAAAAAGGTATTATTGATCTTTGCATAAGAAAAGGAGATAGCAGCATAGCCGATTTCAGCCGTGAACTGGCCATCAGCGTACCCACCGCCACAAAGCTGGTCACAGAACTGATTGCAGACGGTTTCCTTACCGAAAAAGGAAAGGTAGGCACCAGCGGTGGCAGAAGGCCGAACACATACGGCCTGAATCCGGACGCCGGCTACTTTGTAGGCGTAGACGTTGCCCGCCAGCACATACACATTGCCATAGCGGATTTCACCGGCAACCTGAAATTCTTCATTCAGGACATTTCCTTCGTGCTAGAGGCGAACGCAGACTCTTTCCGAACCATCTGCAAGAAAATCAGGGAGGAAGTGACCGGTTCCGGCATAGCCTGGAACAAGGTCCTGGGTGTAGGAATCAGCCTTTCCGGCAGAGTAAACCCCGAAAAAGGCTTCAGTCTTTCTTATTTCGTAAGCGATGACATTCCCCTCAAGGACATATTCCAGCGTGAACTGGGAACTCCCGTGAATATCGAAAACGATTCGCGCGCCATGACCTACGGCGAGTACATGGTCCTGGGCAACCAGGCGGATCCGGATATGCTCTTTATCAACCTCAGCTGGGGCCTTGGCATGGGTATGATCCTGGACGGCAAACTCTACTATGGCAAATCCGGCTTCTCCGGCGAATTCGGCCACGTGCCGCTGCTGGAAAACGATATCATCTGTCGTTGTGGCAAGGTCGGATGCCTGGAGACTGGTGCGTCCGGTTCCGCCCTTACCCGCTGGATAGTCGGCAAACTCAAGGAAGGACGCCGTTCTTCACTTTATAACATCTACAAGGAAAATGGGGAAATCACCCTCCAGAACGTACTTGATGCGGTGGAGGATGAAGACGTGCTCGCCATCGAAGGCATCGGCGCCATCGGCGAGACTCTCGGCAGAGGCATAGCGGGTCTCATCAATATATTCAACCCCGGCTTGGTTGTCATTGGCGGCCGCTTGATTGTTGGAAAAGACTACCTGATGCTACCCATCCGCACCGCAGTCAACAAATTCTCCCTGAGCAAGGTCAGTGCCGACACAAAGATCCGCTTTTCCAAACTGGGGCGCAGCGCCGGTGCAATCGGAGACTGCCTCCTTTCAAGAAGTAAATATCTGAACCAAATATGATAAGAAAGATTCTGTTTTCCATCTGCTGCCTGACAATTGCCGGTGCGGCTGTTTCAGCACAACCGAAACTCACCAAAGACAACATCCCCCAGATAGTCAAGGCGATGACCACCGAAGAAAAGGCGGCGTTCGTAGTAGGCGTGCGAGACCGGAGCGTTTCCCCTTATAAGGAAGTTTTCCTTCCCGGCACGGCAGGGGTAACATACGCAATCCCCCGCCTCGGGATACCTCCCATCGTTATGATGGACGGTCCCGTCGGCATCCGGCTGGACAAGAATCCTACCACCAGCCTTCCCGGAGGCTTGCTCACAGCAGCATCCTGGGACAGGGCTGTCGCCTACAGCATCGGAGAAGTCATTGCCGACGAGTCGCTTGCGATGGGCAACGACATCATCCTCGGCCCGGGCATGAATCTCCTGCGTAACCCCCTGAACGGCAGGAACTTCGAGTACTTCTCGGAGGATCCGGTTCTCACCGGCCTTATCGCAGCCGCCTACGTTAAAGGAGTGCAGGATAAGGGCGTCGGCACATCCGCCAAGCACTTCGCCGCCAACAACCAGGAGACGAACCGTCTGGACGGGGATTCCCGCATGGATACCAGGACCTTGAGGGAACTCTATGTAAAGGCATTCGAACTCTGCGTGCGGGACGCGCAGCCCTGGACCATAATGTCTTCCTATAACTACCTGAACGGAGAA
>JAFZIX010000152.1 GCA_017554135.1 Bacteroidales bacterium
CAGCATCGAGGCAGGGATACCTAGAAGTTCGAGCATCTCGTTATCCCACTCCAAGGTGTTGATATTGAACAACATGGTGCGGGAGGCGTTGGTTACGTCGGTGATATGCACCTCGCCCTTGGTGAGTTGCCAGACCAGCCAACTGTCCACAGTGCCGAAGCGGAGTTTGCCCTCTTCCGCACGCTTGCGGGCGCCGGGCACATTGTCCAGAATCCACTTGATCTTGGTGCCGGAGAAATAGGCGTCTATGATGAGGCCGGTCTTCTCCCGGATCTTGTCAGTCAACCCGAGAGCCTTTAGTTCATCGCAAAATGCCGAGGTGCGGCGGTCCTGCCATACAATTGCGTTGCAGACGGGTTTGCCTGTTTCGGCATCCCACACTATCGTGGTTTCGCGCTGGTTGGTGATGCCTATCGCGGCTATGTTTTTGCCGTTGATTCCTATCTTGGAGATAGCCTCTGCTATGACGGCCGCCTCCGATGCCCATATCTCCATCGGATCGTGCTCCACCCAGCCGGGCTGGGGAAAATACTGGGTAAACTCCATCTGGGCCGTGGAGCAGACATTGCCGTCGTGGTCGAATACCAATGCGCGGGAAGAACTTGTGCCCTGGTCGAGAGCGAGAATGTATTTGGTCATTTCAGTGTTAAATTATTAACTTTGCATAAAGATAAGAATTATTATGGAAAGAGTGAACATTTTCCGCCCGGCATCCTTCAGCACCGCAGAAATCCGAAAGATTGCGGCTGCCGCCGATAAGGATTACACCATTATTTATACGCGTCCTACTGAACTTAAGTTTGTAAACTGGGGTTTGGAACGTATGGTGCAGGTGGCGGATGACACCGCGGCGGCGATGGTTTACTCAGACCATTTCAACGGTGAGGAGCCGGCGCCGGTAATCGACTACCAGGAGGGTTCCCTGAGGGATGATTTCGATTTCGGCGGGGTGCAGATGTACCGGACATCCGTGCTTAAAGAGGCCGTTGCCGGGATGGATGTGGATTATGAATTCGCCGGCTTATATGATTTAAGGCTGCGGGTATCGCGCCTTGGCAGACTGCTGCATATTCCGGAGTTTTTATACTACGAGATCGACAGCGACACGCGGGATTCCGGCGAGAAGTTGTTCGACTATGTGAATCCCCGCAACCGCGCCGTGCAGATCGAGATGGAGGATGCATGCACCGCGCATTTGAAGGAGATCGAGGCCTGGCTCGAGCCAACATTCAAGGATATCGACCTGAAGGAAGGATACTTCGAGTACGAAGCCTCCGTCGTCATCCCCTGCAAGAATCGCGTGCGCACTATTGGCGATGCCATCCGCAGCGCCCTTTCGCAGAAGACCAGTTTCCGCTACAACGTGATAGTGGTGGATGATAACTCCACCGACGGCACCGTTGATGTGATAAAGAGTTTCCAGGAGGACAGGCGCCTGATTTATATCGCCCAGGACAAGAGTTATCATGCCATCGGCGGCAACTGGAATGCCGCCCTGCACCATCCCAAGTGCGGGCGTTTTGCCCTGCAGTTGGATTCGGATGATCTTTACAGCGATGAGAACACAGTGCAGAAGTTCGTGGATGCTTTCTACGAGCAGAATTGCGCGATGGTCGTAGGCACTTACAGGATTACTGATTTCGACCTGAATACTATTCCTCCGGGAGTAATCGACCATAAGGAGTGGACGCTTGAGAACGGGCGGAATAACGCATTGAGGGTGAATGGTTTGGGCGCTCCGCGCGGATTCTTTACTCCGCTGCTCCAGGAGTTGAATTTCCCCACCACCAAGTATGGCGAAGACTATGCGGTCGGGCTCCGGGTGAGCCGCGAATACCGCATCGGCCGCATCTACGACGTGTTGTATAACTGCCGGCGCTGGGAAGACAACTCCGATCATGGCCTGGATATCGCCAAGGTCAACGCCAACAATTTCTATAAAGACCGGCTTCGCACGATTGAACTGTTGGCCAGAAAGAAATAATGCTTATATTTGCAGCCGCAAACTTTCTGGGGATGTTTTGGTTTTGACAGCACTGATCCGGGAAGGTAAGCACGCCGGGCTTTCGAAGGCTGGCCCGTTAATCTCAACCGACAAAAATTAGCTGGCAACAGCAACTATGCACTCGCTGCCTAATCTGCCAAGCAGATCGGCTTAATCGGGGCGCCAAGGTGCGTCGCTGACGAGTATCCCTCCGACTTTAGGGCTTCTATGCGCGGATCAAGGGGTATCATCCAAGAGGCCTGCACGCGGGGACTCCCTTAAACCGCGCCAAGACTCAGGGGATAAGTTGGATCTTGCCCGTCTTCCGGCCGGGTCCCGCCGACAATCAAAGGAAGAATAAGCGTGTAGAAAGCCCTCTGGGACTTTGTTTGGACGGCGGTTCGAGTCCGCCCATCTCCACAAAAAAGACTGGCCGCGGCCAGTCTTTTTGCGGAGATAGCGCTGCAAGCGCTTAATTCCTTGCTCGAATCTTCCGGAAGCGGAGTTTGATGACTCCCCAGAAGGCTTCGCCGAAGATGCCTCCGGACATCTTGGAAGTTCCTTCTTTACGATTCACGAAGATCACGGGCACCTCGGCCAACCTGAAGCCCAACTTCACGGCGGTATACTTCATTTCAATCTGGAAACCGTAGCCCTTCATTTGAACGCCATCTAGGTCAATGGCTTCAAGCACCCTGCGACTATAGCAGACAAAACCGGCAGTGCTGTCGAAGATCCTGACGCCCAAAGTCTTGCGAACATAGATCGAAGCACAGTAAGACATCAGTATCCTTCCCAGAGGCCAGTTGACCACACTTACTCCATCGCAGTAGCGGGACCCCACCGATAGATCTGCGCCTTCTTCACATGCGCTGCAAAGACGGGCGAGGTCGAAAGGATCGTGGGAGAAGTCAGCATCCATCTCGAAGACATAGTCATATCCCCTTTCCAGAGCCCATTTGAAACCGGTGATATACGCGGTACCGAGCCCAAGTTTGCCACTGCGCTCAATAAGGAAAAGTTTCCCTTTATATGAGGGCATCAACTCCTTGACAGCAACTGCAGTGCTGTCCGGCGAAGCATCATCTATTATCAGCAGATGATACTCTCCATCCAGACTGAAAACAGCACGGATAATCTTCGCGATATTTTCAATCTCGTTGTAAGTTGGGATTATGACTAACTTCGATTTCATCAGTTTTTATTTCTTTTTCAACAGTCCGCCAAGCAGGCCGGTCGCAGCGCCAAGCAGCGAGGAACCGGTGGACTTCTTACCGGTCAGGGTGATGATAACATCGTTCAGGTCTACATCACCATCACCGTCCTGATCCTTCAAGATGCCGCCTAGTTTACTCAGGATGCCTGGGATGAGGGCAGTCAGAGTGCCGCCCAGGTTCTTGCCGAGGCCTAGTTTGCTGACCACGTTGTTGGTAAACAACTTTCCTGCCAGCGCGGTAACGGGACTCTTGGCAACATCGCTCTTGCCAGTCAACAGGCTCTTGACAATGTCAACGCCACCCGGCTTAGTCGCGGTCTGGGTGAGGCCGCCGAGGATAGAATCTGAGAGGCCTCCAAGGACCTGGCTCTTGATGTTGGAAGGGATTTCAATCCCGCCGGCAGCGGACTTTACCTGCTGCATGATCAAATCGCTGATTGATGCCATAGATAGTTACGTTTTAGTTATCTACAAATATAATGTTTTTTTAGATTCCTTCGTTGCGCTCGGAATGACAAAGGGCAGCGTTTTTCGCTGCCCTTTTTGAACGATTAAAGGAGTTGCGGTAAGAAAGTACTGATTACCAACACAATAAGGCCGATTACAAGCACTGCGACAGTCTTTCTGGTAACACCCTTCCACTCTTTGAGTATGATGCCCCAGACATTGCTGAAAGTGATATCCAGCGACATTAGTATGCACCAACTAAAGGTAATAAGCACAGGAGACTCCTTGAGGAAACCTTTACCCAGGCTAAGCCCGAAGAACTGGCTGTACCAGAGCAGGCCTGCAAGTGCGCAGAATAGGAGATTGTGTTTCCAAAGCGAACCTTTCGCGTAATCGCCGAATGACTTGTTTTTTGCATTCTGGTAAAGACAGTATGCTGAATTAGTCAGAAAACCACCAAAGGTGACCAGCATAGTTGCAGGAAGTGTGGCGAAGATAAGATTGCTTTCTTCGAATTTTAGCGGAGCCCCATAGTTCAAACCTATGTTGAAGCAAGCGCTCATAAGACCGGAAAGAAGTGCAACCACGATACCTTTCGGGAAATTGAAGTCCTTGACAGCCTTCTTCTTCTCTTCCTCTGGTAAGGTCGAGGATTTCATTCCACCCGCGATGCCGAGAATTGCAATACCCACGAGCATCACCACGACACCAATGATAATGGCGCTGGTAATGTCGCCTGCATGTCCGGTGAGAACAGGGCCGAGTATTGCGCCAAGCGCAGAGCAGATACCGAGGGCGATACTCTGCCCGAGGGCCACGCCCAGATAACGCATGGAAAGGCCGAAAGTAAGGCCGCCTACACCCCAGAGCGCTCCGAAGAGGATGGTAAGGAGAGATTCCTTAGGAAATGCGGAGTAAACCTCAAACAGGCTGTGCCCTGAAGGGACCGCAAGCAATGCACCAAGGAGCGGGAAGAGTATCCAGGCGAAGATTCCCTGGACGAGCCAGAAACTTTCCCAGTTCCAGTTCTTGATCTTATTGATAGGAACATAACTGCTGCTCTGGCAGAATGCCCCCAGCGCAATGATGAGTAAGCCGAATACTATCGCCATAACTTATCTTTTAACCATAAGAGGAACAGAAGAGAAACCTTCCGGACGGTCATAAAGTTCGCAATGGCAATCGCCGAGATGCTTGACCTTGAAACCATTGGCCTTATACTCTTCATAATTGAAGGCATTCAGTTCGTCAATGGCAATCTGATGGAATTTGTCGAAGTCCGGCCACCATTCCCAACCGCTGCCGAAGTCATTATACAAAAAGGCATCGGCACACTGCTTGCCAAGTTCCGGAGTGACATAGAAAGCACCCATGGCGAGCACATTAACCCCGTTTCCAGTAATAGCGCGAAATGCCGCAGGAACGGATTCAACCACACCGGCATGAACTCCAGGACACTTGCTTGCGGCGATATGGATACCCATTCCCGTGCCGCAGAAGATAAGAGCCCTTTCGAATTCCTTCTCGGTAATCATGGCTCCGACCCTGAGACCGATACGATGGAACATCAGTTCGGTATCTTCCGGATCCGAATCTGCCTTCACGCCGATATCGGTGACCGTCCAACCTTTCTTTTCAAGGTATTCCTTGATTGCTTCCTTAAGAGGATAGCCGGCGAAATCGGCGGCCATGAGGATTTGTTTGTCTGCTACTTTTTTCATAACGTTTCAGTATTATTTGTGATTAGTTTTCTCCATGCTTCCCGTACATCGGTCCACTTATAATATGGGCCGCTGACAGGTTTCAGGCCGGGAAGGGTTCTTTCTTTTTCGTTGTACAGCACTTTCACAAGCACATCTCCCCTTCCCTTGCTATAAAACACCATCTGGAAATTGGATCCCATGGGCACGGCCGTTGCCATGTCTCCACCGGCATTTGCCTCGGCAATATTCCCGTACCAGGTATAAAGACCTATCTGGTTTACCAGACGCAGTAGTATATTGTCGTGCCCGTAACGAAGATCGGCGCATACGCTCTTCCCGTCAAGAGCGTCGTCCGCTCGCTTAATGATATCTTCTATAAGTTCATTGGCGAAAGGGTATCCGATGAGGATTATATATCGCCCGTCCGTACCGCCCCAGAGAGTCATAATCGAGGTTTCATCCAGATACTCCCTTAAATCGAAAAACGGGAAGCCCATAGCAAGATGAATGGCCCAGCCGCGGTAAACCGACTCGAAGAAAGATATGGGGTTAGGGATCTGTGCAAGCGCCTCTTCAGGATTGGTAAAAATGGCGGAGCCGGCACGAAGCGGATCGAGCCCTGCCTTGAACATCTGGTTCCGCTCTTTATCTATAGTGGGAGAAATGGATTTTGTTGAACTGCCGCTACTGCGCATAAATGGCTGGTAACGGTCCCCCACGCTATACGTCAGGTTCAGGGAGGGTTTCTGGCTGCGGATTTCCCCGGTGGCACTGGCCATGCTCACAATACAACGGGTGGTGGTGCTCGCTACGCAGCGGACATCCTTGCGGTCCTTGTCACCGAATACGGGAGCAAAACGCTTCACCATGCGGGATGCTATCTCCCGGTGCTCCGCCGCACCGAGTCCGGTCAGTTCTCCCCAGCGTCCATCGCTCTCATCAAAAACACGCTGCAAGAATGAGTAGAGTTCTTTTCCCTTTTCGGTCAAAAGGCCTTTCTCATCCAGTTTCTTCATCCTGACAACAGCGGTTTCCACTATCGATTTGCTGGTTTCATAGCGCGAACCATGGCGTCCGTAGTGGCTGATATAAAAAGGCTTATACCCCGAAGGCGCCGGGGTGTCAATGTCCGGAGCGGCAGGATATGGATGGAAAAGGCTAGTCGCCTCTTCGGGAGATGTCCGCAGTTTTTCAACGGTCACCTGGGCATTTGCCATCGAAAGTGACGACAAAAGAAAGGTAATTGCCAGAAGAAGACGTCCAAATCGCATAATAAACAAGTATCAAAGTATTATCCTGAATTCGTAAGAGCCGCCGCCAACAAATCTGGCTTCCTGCTCCCCGGGAAGCGTAACGGACGCCTCGCATCCATCCGGAACGGTGATATTCCATATCCACTCGTCCCCGTCGTATTTCCAGTTGCTGCGGATTTCCCCGGCAACGCTCTTATAAACAGCATCCAGGCGGCCCAGCCGGCGGTCCGGAACGGGACGCATGATGATGCGCTTGAATCCGGGAGCCGAAGGATCGGAAGCGATGCCCGCACATGTTTCCCAAATCCACTGGCAGACGCAGCCGTAAGAATAATGATTGAAACTGTTCCTGGCCTTGGGCCCCAGTCCTTTTTCCCTGGTGTAACTGTCCCAGCGTTCCCAAATGGTGGTCGCTCCGTTTTCAACCGCAGAGAGCCATCCCGGGATTCCAGTCTGGAAAAGAAGTTCGTAGGCCACATCGCCCATCCCGTTCTCGGTAAGGGTTGCCATCAGAATGGACGTGCCAAGAAAACCGGTCTGCAAACGGTTTCCGTGGGATGCGAAATTATCCCGCAGCCGGCGGATCATATTCTCCCTGGCCACACCGTCCAATGCCCTGGACCTGAGCACGAACAAAGCAGGGGTCTGCATAGAATTGAGTACCCGGGTCTTAAACGTGCCGTCCGGATTCAGATACTTGTCCTTCAGGCATTCGCGCCCGGATGAAGCCATCTGCTCGTAGATGCCCGCATCCCTGCCGGTAGCAAGCGCCATATCACGCATCATCTCCGCGTCGGAGATTAGATAGCAGGTGCTGAGCAGATTCCAGTAATCCACGGCAATCGGCCTGGGAATCCATTTATTATCCGTCCCGCGATCGAAAGCACTGTGGGAGGAACTCTCCAGCGGCTCGTAACTTAGCCAGTCCCCCCATTGATAATTCTCGTTTTCCGATGCAAGCAGTTCATGCTCGTACCTTGTTTCGCGTACGTGGTCCATGAAGCGCTCCATCGAAGCCCAGTGGTCCTCCAGGATCGATACATCCCCGGATTGTTTCCATACGGTCCACGGGATGATCACTCCGGCATCGGTCCAGCCAAGCCGCATCATATTGTTGCCATACTGCCCCCAGGGTGCCACCCCGGGATATGCGCCGGTCTGGCTCTGCGAATCGCGGAGGTCCCGCAACCACTTGTGGAAGAAGGCGTTGGTGTTAGCGAAGAAAACCGCAGTACCGGTAAAAACCTGGCTATCACCGGTCCAACCCAGCCGTTCGCTGCGCTGAGGGCAATCGGTAGGCACCGACAGGTAATTGGACCGCTGCCCCCACAGGGCATTCAGAATAAGCCGGTTCACGCGTTCGTCTCCGGTTGTGATCATCCCCGTTTCGGTTTCCGCCGTGAGGGAGGAAACAGGGATGGACTCAATCTGCCTGAAAACAACCTGATCCGTTGCAGTTATAGACACATAGCGATATCCGAAGAATGTGCAGCGGGGAGAGTAGGAAACGAACTTTCCCGAGTCCCCGAACGTATAATTAAGCGCGAAAGCCTCATCCGGGATGCGCAGGTTGGACCGGTAGACGCTGCCGCCGGGGCCGTCCATTCCGCGCCTCTTCTCCCCTTCCCCGTCGTTGACGGTTTCAGCCGGCAGGCAGTTTAGCACCGTTCCAGATTTCGCCTTGAAAACGAAAGCCGGCACTGCCGCCGCATTTTGTCCGAAATCAACTATAAGTGTTTCCCCGGGAAGGAGCGTCACCGGCTTGCCGGGCTTATACTCACGCTTGATGTTGACGGAACCGAACTTGCTTTTGGTTTCCCCGTTGATTCCCTCCCATACATAAATACGTATCGGCTTGAGAGTCAGGTCCTTGCGAAGATACACCTCGGCTCCGTCCGAAGGGAGGATCACTCCGGTGAATTCGGAATTGGGCTCCGGCACGCCGAGTTTTTCCGGAGTAGCATACCCAGGAAGGATGCGCGCGTCGTAATCTTCGCCGTCGAAAATGGCCGCGTGGGTTACGGGTCCGGCGATACCGGCCTTCCAATGAACAGTGTCGGTGCCGAAGCATTCCTTGCTGCCATCGTCATAGGTCAGTTCAAGGACCCCGCGGAAGGCGCATTTACGGCCGAACATCCCCTGATTGTAATTGGGGGTAATCACCTTGTCCGCCCACCAGCCAGGAGTGACCTGCGCCGCAAGGCAATTGGCCGCTCCGGCTTTAGTTTTGAAGACGGAGGTGATGTCGTAAGTAAAACTCAACTTGGTTTTTGCGTAATGGGTGTAACCCGGCCTCAGGATTTCGCGGCCAATCAACTGTCCGTTAACATAAAGTTGGTTGACTCCAAGGCTGGTGGTCATCCATAGTGCAGATACCACCTTCCGGGCATTGACCGGATTGGAAACGAACCAACTGGCGCCATCCGCGGCACGGCTGTGACCCTTAAGGTCAACAACCCCTTCGCGAACAGGCGCATCTGCGGCGGATATCCACTGCGAGCATTCCCATGCCTCCACAGGGAGAGCGCCGGTGCGTACGCCCGCACCCTCGTCGCTGTCAGGAACTTTGGCGGCGAGGGCGAGAGCAACGCATAATAGTATGATTAGTCTTTTACGCAACGTACAGACATACCCAGATTAGCAGTTACATCCTGATAACCAGCCCCATTGGGCTGACCAGCGGCAACAATATCCACGTTTGTCACCTTGTTTGCAGTAATACACTTCGAAACAAAATACTTACCGCCAAGCCAGTTGCTCACGGTTGTAGCTGTCGGTGTAGGATCTTTAGCATAATTGAATCCTATTTCACCGCTCGCTTTGCGATAAGCAATGAACGGGAGCACAAGTTTGCCGTCAATTTTTGTACCACCGTTACGTGAAGAGCCAGATACACGTACCCACTTTTCTGAACCTAAATTAATCAGGGCCTGAGCCTCATCATTGGTCAACACATGATAGCCATAAGGGCAGGGGCTTGCTGCGGCAGGCCAGACATCATCTACGGCAATAGAAGGGAACATGGCGGCAGCAAGCATGGAAGTGGGATATTTAAGTGCATTCTCTGCAGAATAGGTCCATCCATCCGGAACTGAAGTAAGTGCATTCCAAGTAGTAGCCTTTGCCCAGACAGCAGTGTTGGTAACGTAGTGCGTAGCCAGGTTCTTTGAGGTATCAAACGCATAAGCAGATCCCCTGTATTGATACTGAGCACTTGCCCCGCGAGGCCCCGGGATGGGATCCTTGCGGCCCCACTGATAGTAGAAACCGCGGCTGCCATTTGTATACTCCGTATCAGCATTTGTCGGATCATACTCCCGCATTGCGCCCAGGTTCCTGTCCATAAATGTATAACCTGCCACAACTACATCCTGAGGTTCTATGGTTTCCCAGATATGCCAACTCCACTTCAGGTCACCATCCTTGAAAATGCCAATTATAATATTCCCAACATAAATGTTGATAAAGTTAGAGTTGGTAGAGAAATAGATTTTACCATCTTTATATTCAATATCCGAAATCAGGTTGTCAATATTAGCCTGATCGCCATTTGACCAGCGTGGGGAGGTCGCCCAAACCCAGTCTGCAGTATATCCGTCGCCGCTGAAAGTGGTTCCACCGGGAGTCTTGGCATCGAATACATAATTACCGGCTTCGCTCACAACATAGCAGTTCGCTATCTTGGCACCGGCGTCGCTGAGATCGGTAGGAAGTATGGTCGCAGAATACTCAAGGGCCTGGGTGGGAGTGATGGTGGCACGATCGATCTTCACGCCATTCGCCACCTTTTCCATAATGGAATGTGCAGCATGAATCCTGAATGTCAGATTGTGGGTGCCTAC
>JAFZIX010000153.1 GCA_017554135.1 Bacteroidales bacterium
ATCCTTCATCGTGAACGGCAAGCAGTTCAACCTAGGCATCCACTGCTACGGGGACATCTACGAGCCTCGCGGGCACAAGTACGTGGTGGATTTCAGCGCGGATCCGAACCCTTCCATCACCTATAAGGTGGGGGACATCGTGTTCCGCAAATCCCTGATGCTGCATCCCGATAAAGACCAGCTCCTCATCAAGTATGAGCTGCTGGAATGCCCCGCGAAGGCGACGGTGCGACTGAAGCCCTTCCTGGCATTCCGCAACATCCACGCCCTCACCCATCGCAACGAGGATGCGGATGAATCTTTTGCCGAGGTGAAGAATGGCGCCAGGTTCCGCCTCTATGCCAACTTCCCGGACCTCGTTCTCCAGACCTCCGACTCCGGCATGACCTACAAGCACGACCCTGAGTGGTACTACGGCATTACATATTCCGACGAGTATCGCCGTGGCTTCGACTGCAAGGAGGATCTCCTCGTGCCTGGCTGCTTCGAGGGCACGATGAAGGCCGGGGAATCCCTGGTGGTTTCCGCTTCGCTTAAAGAGGAGAACCCCGCAACGCTCAAGCGTACCTTCGCCGACAAACTTGCCAAGATGCCCACCGTAACCAACTACCGGGATCTGCTGGTGCGCTGGGCGAACCTTTTCATCTGCGCCCACAACGGACGCAAGCGCATCACCGCAGGTTTCTCCTGGATGTACACGGGCCTGCTGCGTGAGACACTGATTTCCCTCCCCGGCCTGACGCTTTTCGCCAACGGGGATACCAAGACCTTCGAGGAAGTGCTGGACAATCTGATCGCGGACGAGCAGGAACGCCTGTTCCGCCGCACTACCCAGGTCGAGGCCCCTCTGCTGCTGGCATCCGTGCTGCAGCAATATATCAAGTTCGGAGCATCCCCTTCCAAGGTATGGAAGAAGTATGGCTCCACCGTCCGCGGCATCCTGGAGAGTTATCTCCCCGGCTGCAGGCGCGAGGTCGCGATGCATCCCAACGGCCTGCTCTGGGCCCAGATGGAGCATGTGGCCCTGAGTTGGATGAATGCCTATGTGAACGGCGAGCCTGTCACAGAGTGCGCCGGCTACCAGGTGGAAACCAACGCACTCTGGTACAACTGCATATGCTTCGCGGTGGATATGGAATCCAAATACGGTTCTGCCGCCTCCTTCGTGAAGGAGTGGAGTTCTATCCGGGATCTTGTCAAGAGCAACTACCAGAAGACCTTCTGGAGCGAGAAGCGCGGTTGCCTCGCAGACTATGTGGATAACAACGGGCAGAATCTCGACGTCCGCCCGAACCAACTGATTGCCATATGGGTGGATAATTCCCCCGTGGACGACGAGTTGCATCCTTCCATTTTCAAGGTGGTTTCCGCAGAACTCGAGACCTCGCGCGGCATACGCACGCTTTCCCCGCGCAACCCCAACTACAAGAACGTCTACGAAGGATCGCAGGTGGACCGCGACCTGGCATATCACCAGGGCAGCACCCGTCCCTTCCTTCTCGAATACTATGTTGCCGCCGGCTACCGCATCATAGGCCCCGGCTTCCGCAAGAAAGCGGAATGGCTCTGCGAAGGCCTCTACGACGACCTCAGCAAGCACGGTGTGGTGGCATTCAGCGAGCTCTACGACGGCGATCCGCCCCAGGAGCCTCACGGTGCAATCGCATCCGCGCTCAGCACCGCAGCCCTGCTTGCCGTCAATTACATTACGGATCTTAATGCAAAGGAGGACGGGAAATGAGAGTGCTGATGTTTGGATGGGAGTTTCCCCCGCACATTGCGGGAGGGCTCGGAACGGCCTGCGAGGGTATAGTCAAGGGCCTTGCATACAACGGGGTGGAGAGCATCTTCGTGATGCCTTCAGCCAGCGGCGATGAGGATGAAAGCGCCACCCGCATCATCAATGCGAGCGATGTGGCGGTGGATTACGTTACCGAGAGCGTGGATGAATTCCTGGACAAGGTGAAATTCATCCACATCGACTCCAACCTCATTCCCTATGCCGATCCCGAGGAGTTTTCGAAGATTGTCGAGGATGAGCGCAAACGCCAGGTGAAGGACTTCCGCATCAGTTTCGGGCAGAAGTTCAAGTTCTCCGGCAAATACGGTGCGAACCTGCTGGAAGAGGTGGCCCGCTACGCAATGGTGGGCGGCACCATCGCCATGCAGCATAAGAATGAGTTCGACATCATCCATGCCCACGACTGGCTCACCTACCTGGCCGGCATCGCCGCCAAGGAACTCACGGGCAAGCCGCTGGTTGTCCATGTGCACGCGACCTCCTTCGACCGCGGCACCGACGATATGGTGGACTCCCGCGTATATGCCATCGAGCGTCGCGGAATGGAGGCTGCCGACCGCGTGGTCACCGTCAGCGACCTTACCCGCAACATAGTCATCAACAAATACGGCATCAACCCCGACAAGATAGTCACCTGCCACAATGCGGTGGATTTCAGCGGCCGCGAGAACATCGAGGTCGAAAGGGGAGTGAAAGACAAGGTCGTCACCTTCCTCGGCCGTATTACTTTCCAGAAGGGGCCTGAGTACTTCATCGAGGCGGCCGCCAAGGTGCTTAAGCGCACCAAGGGCGTGCGCTTCGTGATGGCCGGCAGCGGCGACATGATGAACCGTTCCATCCGCATGGTTGCGAAGATGGGCATCTCCGACCGCTTCCACTTCACCGGCTTCCTCCGCGGAGCGGACGTGCAGAAGATGTTCGCCCTGTCCGATGTCTATATCATGCCTTCGGTGTCCGAACCTTTCGGCATCTCGCCGCTGGAAGCCATGCGCACCGGAGTTCCTTCCATCATATCCCACCAGAGCGGCGCGGCGGAAGTGCTGAAATACGCCCTCAAGGTGGACTTCTGGGATGTGGATGCCATGGCAGATGACATCTATGCCCTTCTCACTTACCCTGCCCTTGCACATTTCGCGACCGTACAGGGATACGACGAGGTGAACGAGTTAAAGTGGAACAACGCCACCGCCAAACTCAAAAAAGTATATGAATCAGTTTTAAACCAGTAGCTTATGAAAAAGCTTTGTTTCTATTTCCAGATACATCAGCCCGACCGTCTCCGCGTCTTCCGTTTCTTCGACATCGGAAAGGATTCGCACTACTACGACGATTTCGTGAACCGCACGATCTTGAGGCGCATCGCCCAGAAGTGCTACCTGCCAATGAATAAGCTGCTGCTCGATGCAATCAAGGAGAGCGACGGCAAGTTCAAGGTCGCGTTCTCCATCACCGGAAGCGCCCTTGAGCAGTTCGAGCGCTATGCTCCCGAGGTCGTGGACAGTTTTCGCGAACTCGCCGCCACCGGCGCCGTGGAGTTCCTCTGCGAGACCTGCAACCACTCGCTGTCTTCGCTCAAGAGCGAGAACGAATTCAAGCATCAGGTGCTCAAGCACAAGGCCACCATCGAGAAATATTTCGGAGTGACCCCGGTCACCTTCCGCAACACCGAACTCATCTATTCCGATTCCATAGGCAAGACCGTGTACGACCTCGGATTCAAGACAGTCCTTACCGAGGGCGCAAAGCACATCCTCGGATGGAAGAGCCCCAACTACCTCTATACCAATGAGTCCAAATCTGCCCAGAAACTGCTTCTGCGCAACTACGTGCTGAGTGACGACATCGCATTCCGCTTTGCGGGCTCCGGCCTCACCGCCGAGAAGTTCGTTGCCAAGGTGAATGCGGAGGAAGGCGACATCGTGAACCTGTTCATGGACTACGAGACTTTCGGCGAGCATCAGAGCGCCGAGAGCGGTATTTTCGAGTTCATGAAGGCCCTCCCGAAAGCCGCCCTTGCAGCCGGTATCAAGTTCGTGACTCCGGCGGAGGCATCCAAAATCAAGCCCATCGCCCCTCTCAGCGTGCCCCAGCCTATTTCCTGGGCGGATGAAGAGCGCGACGTCACCGCCTGGCTCGGAAACGAACTCCAGCAGGATGCTTTCAACAAACTCTACTCGCTCGTGGAGAAACTTTCGATTATAGACAGAGCCGACCTGTGGGCCGATTTCGGCCGCCTGCAGGAAAGCGACCATTTCTACTATATGTGCACCAAGTTCTTCTCGGACGGCGACGTGCACAAGTATTTTAACCCTTACGACACTCCGTACGAGGCATTCATCAACTATATGAACGTGCTGAGTGACTTTATTATCAGAGTAAACGACGAATATGCAACCAAGAATTGAGATCAGCAGCCCCAGCTGGTCAAGCGTGCGCGTGACGCGTCACCTGCCCGGCGAACTCGAGGGGATGGAGAAATTGTGCAAGAACCTTTGGTGGTGCTGGAATGACAACGCGAAAGCGCTTTTCAGATACGTGGATCCGGACATATGGCACCGGTCCCGGCATAATCCGATGGTGATACTGGACACGGTATCCCTCAAAAGATATAAACAACTCTCGAAGGATGGAGAATTCCTCGGAAGGCTCCATGCCGTGATGGATGAATTCAACGCCTACATGGCGGAAAAGGATCGCCGCGGTAATCCTTCCATAGCATATTTCTGCATGGAATATGGTCTGGACACCTCCCTGCAGATATACTCCGGCGGCCTCGGCATCCTTGCAGGCGACTACCTCAAGGAGAGCAGCGACATGAACGTGAACATGGTGGCTGTCGGCCTTCTGTACCGCTACGGTTATTTCACCCAGAAAATCACGCCACAGGGCAATCAGGTGGCGGAATATAACGCCCAGGACTTCCTGAAGATCCCTGCGGAACCGGTCACCGGAGCCGACGGCAAGTGGCTGACCGTGAGCTGCCAGCTCCCCGGCCGCGAGCTCCACGCCCGCATCTGGAAAGTGGCGGTCGGCCGCACGGA
>JAFZIX010000154.1 GCA_017554135.1 Bacteroidales bacterium
ACGTTACTAGCACCAGCGGGCAAGGTCTAATTCTATGCCGGGGACCTTGCCCACAAAACCGCCTCCCAGTCCCTTCCGGTGGGCAAGGTATGCCACCTGAAATTAGACCTTGCCCGCCACTAGGACCTCCATTTGCACGTGGCAACAGAGTATTTCCCGGAATAATTGCTATATTGCAGAAAATCGCTGACTATGAGTAAAAAACAGACATACGGAGAGCGCATAATCTACCTCGTGGACCAGATGAAGGTCAATGGCGAAGAGATGCGCATCTGGGCCAACATCCCGCTGGCGAAAGAGGTCCTGGAACTGATTCGCACCATCCCCGAAGAGGAGGGAGAAAACGCCTTAGGCAAGGCCTACGCCCTGAATGCCGTTATGGAGAAATTGTCCGAGTACGACACCCCCCGCCTGGCGCTGGAAATCTTGAACGAAGAACTGGCGCAACTGAGGGCTTCGGAAGAGAAATCCGACTGGCTGACCGAGGAAGATATAAAAGCCGATATCGCCCGCCTTCTGGATTATATCAATCTTGATATTCCTATGGGCGAATTTACCAGGAGGCACCATCGCCACCTGAAATTCGACCCCGTGGAGCGCACCCCTGAATGGGAAGAAAATATCTACGAGGCCCAGAAGGAAGCCGATGCCGCTATGGGAGATTTCCCCCGCGGAATGGGGTACTGCCACGGCTTCTGGCCGTTGCTCAAGTCGGCCCTCGCCAAGCGCGGCATCAGGTGGCAGACGCCATCCGAACTCAATCCCCGGGTAATGTTCGACTAGGCCCGCGATGAAACCAGTCGGCCCTAAAATGAAGTTGGTCAGCCCAGAATCGATGCTCTCGGCCATCCGCGAGATAGGCCTCATCCCCTTTTTCAAGGGGCCTGTAGCGGGGTTTTCCGTCCAGGAGATGACGCCGCCGGAGCACTGGTTCGACACCTCCGACGACCTCGGCCCATGGGACTGGAAAGTGGATGTTGTGCAGAGCGGGGAGATCGCCTACGGCAAATTCATCCGCGGCGGAAAGGCGGCATTCGCGACGGTGGAGTGCTATGCGCACCTGATGAACTGGCGCCGGAGCCTGTCTGCGAGCGAGCCCGACCCCGCCGGGCGCAAGGTGCTCGATCTGATGTCCGCGCAGGGCTCGGTGAGCAGCAAGGATATCCGCACGCTGCTAGGGGTCCGGAAGAATGCGGCC
Source organism: Bacteroidales bacterium (assembly GCA_017554135.1). Taxonomy (GTDB): domain Bacteria; phylum Bacteroidota; class Bacteroidia; order Bacteroidales; family UBA932; genus Cryptobacteroides. The sequence continues at coordinate 1,199 of JAFZIX010000154.1, forward strand.
GATGCGGTGGTTTCGCGGCTGATGTGGCAGACACGCCTGCTGATCGGGGATATCCAGCGCGTTTACCGCGGCCCTACCTTGAAATATTCCGGCTGGCAGACCTGCACTTTCTGCGCGCCGGAGGCACTTTTCGGGGCGGAAGACGGCACCCCGGTATTCGGCGGGTTCAGCCCGTTCAGCGCGGAGAACCCCCTGGAAGTCGGCTGCACTCCGGAGGAATCCCTGGCATTTTTAATGGGCAGGTTGCGGGCGGCCATCCCATCCGCCACCGACCGTGAATTGCGTAAAATTTTGGACTGATGATAAAACTGGAATTCAAGAAGGCCGGCGATTTTGCCGCTGCGGAAAAGGCTCTTTTCGGGAAGAGCAAATGGTGGGGTTTCCCCGATATGCCGGAAGATCTCGACTGGCCGGAAACGCCCGTGCAGGAGGAGTATGAGGACGAGGATGGCAATCTTCAGTTGGATGAATATGACGACCCGCTGACCTTTGTATGCCAGATCCGCTGCTCAGACATCGCGGAGTTGGATCCTGAAGGCAGGCTGCCGCACGAGGGCATGTTCTACTTCTTCGCCGCCCTGGATTATTTCCTGGGGGATCTGGACGCCGCGCTTTCTCCGGGGCTGGGCGCCTGGGATCCCGGTTTCTTCAAGGTCCTGTATTCTCCGACCTGCGAGGGCCTGCACACGCATTCTTTATTGTATGACGACGGCACTCCTGCCGCCATGCCTGCCGAAGAAATAGCGTTCAGCCAGGCGGACAGCGATGATGCCGGGTATGGATGCTGCCTTCTCGGGCGTCCGTTCTACGACGAGGTGGCGCAGGAGAATCCGGGCAGGATCTCCCTTCTGCAGGTGGATGAAAACGACGACTGGGGCCTCCGCTTCTTCGATAGCGGCATGCTGAATTTCCTTATTTCTCCCAAGAATCTGGCGGCCCGCAAGTTCAGTTCCGTGCGCTGCTGGCTGCACTCTGCCTGACCCTGCTATAGGATAAAACTGAGGATATAGTACATCATGATGCCGGTCGCAGCAAGTTTGAGACCGGTGCTGAAGATGAACCCCAGGAAGGCCCCGATGGCGGCCTTGACGGAGTTTGCGACATCCTGCTTTGCGAACACGAATTCCCCGATGAATGCGCCCAGGAGCGCACCCACCAGCATCCCTACGGGAGTCAGGAAGATGCCTGCGAAGAGCCCGATGATGGCTCCCCAGGAGGCTTGCTTATGCCCGCCCGTGCTCTTGGCGAACCAGCCCGGGATGATATAGTCCAGGATAGTGACGATGGTGGTGATGGCCAGCCAGATAAGCAGGAACTGTGTGGTGACGGGCTCGCATTCGCCCCTCTGCCCCGCGAAGAAAACCAGCAGCAACCCCACCCAACTCAGCGGCGGCCCCGGCAGCCCCGGAACTATGCTTCCGATAACCCCCAGCACGCCGCAGATGATTGCAAATATTTCGAGAGATGTCATAGTTCTGCAAAGATAATGTATTACATTTGTATTCAAACATAAATGCCATGAAAAGAAGTTTTTACCTTGCTATATCGGTCATTACATTCTTCTTTGCCTGCGGACAGGAAAAGAGCACGCCCGAAAAAACAGAGGACCCCGAAGAGGTGATAGCGACGGAAATAAAACTGAGCAATAATAAGATTACTCTTGAAAAAGGAGATAGCGAGGTATTGACAGTCACCTATACTCCGGATAACGTCACAAATAAAACCCTTGTTTGGACCTGTTTTAATGAAGATATAGCGACGGTAGTAGATGGGGTTGTAACGGCTATTGCTCCCGGAACCGCTTATTTTAGTGTCGGATGCGGAAGTATTTATGATAATGGCGAAGTGATTGTTGTTCTCTCAGCACAAAAACTCAAGTTGAATCATTCTTCTCTGGACCTTGTCAAGGGAGACAGGGAAACACTAGTTGCGACTGTTGAACCTGAGGGGTCAACAGATAGTGTTACTTGGGAAACGTCAGATCCCTCTGTGATAACAGTGGAAAATGGCAATTTGAAGGCCATTGGAACAGGGAAGGCGACAATAATAGCAAAAGCAGGAAAGCAAGAAACGGAGTGTGAAGTTAATGTAGTATCTTTCCCCGAAGGAGCCGTTGACCTTGGCATAATAATAACCCGCGAAGATGGAACCAGATATAATCTTCTTTGGGCAGAGTGTAACATAGGGGCTGATGCTCCTGAAAAAGCCGGCGATTATTTCGCGTGGGGAGAAGTTGAACCGCATTATATCACTCTGGACCCTTTGGTCTGGAAAGAAGGGATGGAAGGTGGTTATTGCTGGGGTACATATAAATGGTGTAAGGGATCATATAATACAATCACAAAATATTGTCCTGATTACGCATCCCAATTATGGGCAGGTGAGGGAGAAGTAGATAGGAAATATATACTTGATGATGGCCCTGATGGCGATGATGTGGCATCTAGGCAATTAGGCGGAAAATGGCGTATGCCCAGAGAGAATGAGTTTCGCGCTTTAAAGGAATGTGTGTCGAAGTGGGAGACATTGAACGGAATCAAGGGAAGATATTTCATGAGCAAAACACCAGGAAGCACTAATAGTATTTTTATGCCGATGACTCAGATGCTTTACGATACCTTTATGACCGATACTGTCACCCCGGATGGATATGATATTTCCGAGGGGGTTTATTGGGCATCTACGATTTACGGGGGATCTCAAGGTGCTTTTAACCTGAGCTTCAATTCACAAGGATTACATTTTGGCGACTGCTATCGCTTTATCGGTATGCCAGTACGCGCCGTCAGGCCAATAGAATTGGATTAAAGCAATCTATCGACGCATGCCAGGGTGGCAACGGAAATCCGGACTTGTCTCGTCGCGCCAGGAATGACGACTTCCGGGCTGCCCCCAGAACTATCGATTTGTAACGAGATCCTAATAGCATGTTCGCATGCCGCGGCTGTGGCGCCGGTAGTGAATACGTCATCTATAAGCAAAATGTGACGGGGCGGCACATCCCCTGCCGCCGTCAAGGCTCTTTTCCACCTTATACTATTCAGTCGGAACGCACCTGACACGTTTGCTGCACGCCCTTCTGCGTTCAGGTGGGTCTGCGTCTTTGTCCGTCGGGCGCGTCTCAAAAGCCGCGGTTCGCACCTGGCCCCAAGTTCCCTGGCCACCATCCGTGCTATAACTTCCGCCTGATTATATCCTCTTTGCCAGCGGCGCGACCAGTGCAGCGGAATCGGCACCACCAAATCCACACCCCGGAAGAATGCCGTCTCTGCCAAAGTCTGTCCCAGCAGCCGTCCGAAACACCGGCCCGCTGCGAAATTCCGCTTGTATTTCAGCGCCTTGCTGATCTCCCGGTATCCTCCTTTATAGAAATATAGGGCCGCCGCATAGCCATACGGCTGATACCGCACATCTTCCCCCATATTCCTCTGAATCAGGGCATTATAGCTCTCTGCCATAGGATTCTCCCTCACCTTCCAATATCTGGTCCGCGGCAGATCCTTCCAGCATTCCCGGCATAAGTGCTCATTCCCGGTACCGTCCTCCCCGGGTAACCCGGAGTCAAGCAACTTACCGCAAACCAGGCAGAACCGCGGCATAATCAAATCGGCGATATTTCTCCAAATCTTCATGGCAGGTAAAAGTGGCTTTAACAATTGGAACTTCCAAATAATTGCGGCAAACATATATGATTATTTATGTTTCCAGCACACCAACGCACAGATTTTTAAACTATTAGCGTTAAAACTAACAAATAACGCTTTCCGTTTGCGATAAATGGAGGTCTGTCCGGGCAAGGTCGAATTTTAGGTGGCACACCTTGCCCGCCGGAAGGGGCTGGGAGGAGGTTTTGTGGGCAAGGTCCCCGGCATAGAATTAGACCTTGCCCACTGGTGCTAGTAACGTCCCGGAAAATGGGACGTTTCAAGCAAAAATGGCCTTATTTGCTAGTAACCTGCAGAAATTCGGGACGTTACTAGCACTAGATAATGTGTATGGGTGAGAGGGGGTGCCGGATCGAGTCCGGCATGAGGGGATCAGGTCCGGCATGAGGGCGAGGGGGTGCCGGATCAGGTCGGGCATGACGGGGTGTCAAAAGAGCGAAACGCCTTTCAGGCAGGGGCGGGCGTGGGAGGAGGTGATCACAACGCGCAGC
>JAFZIX010000155.1 GCA_017554135.1 Bacteroidales bacterium
CAGGCCCAGTCGATGGCCTCGGTCTTGAAGTAATCTCCGAAACTCCAGTTGCCGAGCATCTCGAACATAGTATGATGGTAGGTGTCGTGCCCCACTTCCTCCAGGTCGTTGTGCTTGCCGCTCACGCGGAGGCACTTCTGGCTGTCGGTCGCGCGTTTCATGGCCGGAGTGGCATTTCCGAGGAAGATGTCCTTGAACTGGTTCATACCCGCATTCGTAAACATCAGGGTCGGGTCATTCTTTACAACCATTGGAGCGGACGGCACGACAGTGTGTCCCTTAGAGGCGAAAAAGTCCAGAAATTTCTGGCGTATTTCCTTTGAAGTCAGCATAATAGTAAGCAGTATCTAAAGTACAATCCTACAAAGATACTGCTTTTTTGGATAAATGGCAAAGATAGGCTCTTCGCGTACGCGTGTTTAAAGAAATAGGACGCGCACGCGACGGAGTTTTTAAAAAATTTTTGGAATTCTAATTATTTTTTCCGAAATTGCCGGCTCAAATGCACTTATTGGGCCCTGACCCAAAATGCCTTGGTAATTCGATTACTAGTATAGTTAGTATAGTTTATTGTTTAATTTAAAAAATGGCTTATGAGAAAATTTAAGCTCTTTATCACCTCTGTGATGCTCTTCGCAGGCATTCTTGCCTCTGCACAGAACATTACTGTCAAGGGTGTTGTCACAGATGCTTCCGGAGCCCCCATCCCGGGTGCCGGCGTCATCGTGCAAGGAACCACCAAGGGTGTAGCCACCGGACTCGACGGCGAATATTCCATCCAGGTTCCCGGCAACGCAACCCTTGTTTTCTCTTCCGTGGGCTATGAAACCAAGATCATCCCGGTCGAGAAAAAGTCGGTTATCAATGTGGTACTCTCCGACGACTCACAGATGCTTGACGAAACCATCGTGGTCGCGTTCGGTACTACCACCAAAGAGGCCTTTACGGGTTCCGCATCCGTGCTGAAGGCTGACGACATCCAGAAGCGCCAGACGACGAACATCGCCAACGCTCTCGTGGGTTCAGTCGCCGGTCTGCAGATGAAGGGAGCCTCAGGTGCTCCTGGTGCAGGCAGCGGTTCCATCAACATCCGCGGTATTTCCTCCCTCTATGCAGGAACCGACCCGCTGGTTATCGTTGACGGCGCTCCTTACACCGCATCGCTTTCCAACATTCCTCAGAGCGACATCGAGTCCGTGACCGTCCTTAAGGACGCCGCCTCCGCAGCTCTGTATGGCGCCCGTGGTGCTTCCGGCGTTATCATCGTCACCACCAAGAAGGGCCGCTCCAACGATGCAGTTGTCAACCTCGACGTTAAGTGGGGTGTCAACTCCCGTTCAATTCCCGACTATGACTTCATCACCGATCCCGGTGAGTACTACGAAGCATACTATGCCCAGTTGTACAACCTGTACTTCTATGGCAGGGGCCAGTCTTCGGCAGTGGCAAACGTGAACGCCAACACCCAGATGCTCAGCGACCTCAAGTACCAGGTTTACACAATTCCGGACGGCGAGCAGCTGATCGGCACCAATGGCAAGCTCAATCCTAACGCCAAACTTGGTTACAAGATGACTTCCGGCGGTGAGGACTACTGGTTCCAGCCTGAAAACTGGACTGACCTCGCCTACAAGAAGGCCCTCCGCAAGGAGTATGTCGCCAGCGTTTCCGGCGGTACCGACAAGGCATCCTTCTATTCCAGCGTCAGCTACCTCAACGAAGACGGTGTCATCGACTTCTCCGGATACGAGCGTCTCAGCGCCCGTCTCAAGGCAGACTATCAGGCAAAGAAGTGGCTCAAGCTCGGTGCAAACGTTGGCTTCGTGAATTCTGTCACGACCTCCAACCCTAACATGGGCACCTCTCTTGGTTCCACCAACCTGATGTACTACACCTCTCACATTGCACCTATCTATCCCGTGCACGTGTGGGTTCTCGATGCAAACGGCAACCCCGTTATCCGCACCGATGCTAACGGAAATCCTCAGTACGACTACGGTATCGCCGGAGCAGACTATCCTGTGAACCGCGCATTCCTGCAGACCGGTAACCCTATCGGCAGCAACAGGTACAATGTGGATAAGACCAATGGCAACCAGATGAACGGCAACTTCGTGGCCGACTTCACCATCTCCGACCACCTCTCCGCTAACATCACTTCCACCGTCATCTGGGGTTCCACTCGTTATTCCCACTATGACAACTCCCTGTACGGACCTAAGGTCAGTGTGAACGGCCAGCTCTACAAGAGCGCTTCCACCACCATCCGTACCAACAATATCCAGAGCCTTACCTACGTGAACCAGATCGGTGACTTCAACGTCAACATCATTGCCGGTCACGAATGGTACGACACCAACAGCACCAGCCTCTATGCAGAAGGCCAGGGTCTCTACAGCCCTCAGATTCTCGAACTCAATGCTGCTGCCAACACTCAGTATGATTCCGGTTCATCTTCTTCGGAATACAACGTTGAAGGTTACTTCGCAAGCGCACAGTTCAACTATGCACAGAAGTACTATGCTTCCGCTTCCTTCCGTCGTGATGCAACCTCTTACTTCGACAAGGATCACCGCTGGGGTAACTTCTGGTCTTTGGGTGCTGCCTGGATCGTGAGCAAGGAAGCTCTGTTCGGCAACAACAACATTTTCGACCTCCTCAAACTGAAGGCCTCCATCGGTCAGCAGGGTAACGACGATATCGGTGCATGGGCATATACAGACCTCTACACCCTTTCCAAGACCGGAACCTACACCATGGCACCTTCCTTCGCCCGTATCGGTAACAAGGATATCACCTGGGAAACCACGACCAACCGCAACATCGGTGCTGAATTCAGCCTCTACAAGGGTCGCCTCTCCGGTAGTGTAGATTTCTACTCCAAGATTTCCGACGGCCAGCTCTTCTGGCTCTCCGTTGCTGAATCCATCGGTTCCCGCGGCTACTATGGCAACATGGGTAAGATCCGCAACAACGGTGTCGAACTCGTTTTGAATGCAGACCTCGTCCGCACCAAGGACTTTGTCTGGTCTGCCAGTTTCAACATCGCAAGCAACAAGGACAAGATCCTCGAACTTCCTGAGACCAAGAAGATCGAAGGCACCAAGGGCTTCACCGAAAGCAGCCTCTGGCTCGAAGAAGGTGGCTCCATGTACAGCGCTTTCCGTCACGTGTTTGCAGGTCTCGACGATAATGGCCAGGCTCTCTACTGGGTTGATGACGACCTCAACGGTGCAGTCAACCGTCCCGGCTCCAAGTATTCTTCGACGACTACCAACCCTAACGTGGCATCCTACTACAACCTCGGAAGCATGCTTCCCAAGGCATTCGGCGGTCTTTCCACCACCATCCGCTTCAAGGGCATCGATGCAACCGCTTCCTTCGACTATCAGATCGGCGGCAAGATCTACGACACTGCTTATGCAGGATATATGGAGCCTTGCTACACCTCTTCTGATGCAGGTTCCACCTTCCATAAGGATTGGTACAGGTCCTGGAGCCCGGACAACACCAGCAGCAACATTCCTCGCTGGCAGTATGGCGACCAGTTCACCGCTGCGGCATCCGACCGCTTCCTCGTGAACGCAAGTTACTTCAACTTCCAGTCCTTCTCTGTTGGTTACACTCTTCCCGAGAAGACCACCAAGGGCCTTGGCATTTCGAAGGTTCGCTTCTATGCAATGGGTGAAAACCTCAAGTTCTGGTCTGCCCGCAAGGGTCTCGATCCCAGGTACTCCTACACCGGCAACACCTATGTTTCCGTCTATTCTCCTGTCCGCACTATTTCGGGCGGTGTTCAGTTGACTTTCTAAATCTAAGGAGATACGAATATGAAAGCAATATATAAAATCAGTCTGATTGCAGCAGTTGTCATGTTTTTTGCCAACTCCTGCATCAAGGAAGTTGACCCTCAGACTTCAACCATTACCGAAGAGCAGGCATTGAATGCTCCCGGCGCATTCCAGGGTTTCGTGGATGCAATCACCGGATCCCTTGTCGGCGAATTCACCTACTCAGGTTCAAACCAGTATCCTTGGGACTTCGGTTATCCTTCCTTCTACATCATGTGGGATGTGATGGGACAGGATATCGTTCCTCAGGACGGTGGCAGCGAATGGTATTCTACATGGTACCAGTGCGGCACCGGCCTTGGCCCCGGCTATGCCGTCTGCCAGCTCCCCTGGACATACTACTATAAGTGGATCAAGAACTGCAACACCGTTCTTAGTGTTGCCGGCGAGACACCCAGCGACAGCCAGAAGGCCGGCGCAGGTATCGCACACGCAATGCGCGCCATGTTCTACATGGATCTTGCCCGCATGTTCTCCGAGAAGAGCTATGGTGCAGATAAAAACTCCATCACCGTTCCTATCGTAGACGAGAATACCACTCCTACCATCGCATGTAACAATCCCCGTGCGACCAACGAAAAGATCTGGGGCTTCATCATGGACGATCTTGACGCAGCAGAAACCCTGCTTTCCGGATATATCCGTCCCAACAAGTACGTTCCCGACACCACCGTTGTTTACGGCCTCAAGGCACGTGCATATCTTGAAATGGAAGATTGGGCAAACGCAGCCACCTATGCCAAGAAGGCACAGAACGGCTACACCCTTCTCACCGAGGCTCAGTATCTTTCCAAGACCGACGGCTTCAACACTCCTAACGATGCCTGGATGTTCGGCTTGACCTTCAAGTCCAGCGATCCTAACATTCTCGCTAACGACGCCGACTCCTGCTGGGGCTCCCAGATGATCCCCGAGGTCAGCGCCTCCGGTTGCGGCTATGCTGCAAACTATGTAGGTCCCAAGCGTATTGACGCTCACCTCTATAGCACCATCCCCGCCACCGACTTCAGGAAGAAGTGCTTCATCGATCCCGCTATCGATGCTATGACCGAGGCCGATCGCCTGACTGCTCTTGCCGCATATACCGACGATCCCGCCGGTGTCTACAAGACCGGTTACACCGTCAGTGAAAGCGGAGACCTCGGCTGCGTCGCTCTCAAGTTCCGTCCGAAGAACGGTGAGCACGCCGACCAGTATGCCGCATTCTGCGTTGCAGTTCCTATCATGCGCGTTGAGGAAATGTACCTCATCGAGGCAGAGGCAACCGGTATGCAGGCTGGCAAGGAAGCTGAAGGTATCGCCCTCCTTACCGCATTTGCAAAGACCCGTGATGCCAGTTACACCTACGGCACCCACAACGAACTCTATAACAACTCCGCTACTCCTGCATTCCAGAACGAGTGCTGGTGGCAGCGCCGTGTCGAACTTTGGGGCGAAGGTTTCGCAACCAAGGACATCAAGCGTCTGAACAAGGGTATTATCCGCAGTTATGCAGGCACCAACCATATCGACTCTTTCCAGTGGAATTCCGATACTCCTCCCCAGTGGATGACCCTCTGCTTTGTGGGAACCGAGGCCAACTACAATTCCGCACTTGTTCAGAACACTGTTCCTGAACCTCACGACGGAAACGATGCCGCTTTTGTTTGGTAACCTTTAAAGACTAGATCCATATGAAAAAATTTGCATACATTATCAGTATAGCCCTGCTCGGTTTCTTCGCCGCTTCTTGCACGGAGCAGGAAGGAACCGTGCCCGGCAGCGATGGACAGCCCAAAGTGACTATCTATCAGTATACTCCCTCTGCGGAGTACAACTCCGACGAGGATGTGAATATCCGTTTCGTAAAGAACAGCCAGACCAAGTCCGCCAAGTATCTTCTCGAACTTACCAAAGATAAGGAAGCCGCTATCGAGGCCAACGGCGAAAAGGCTTATGTTGAAAAGGTTCTCGCCAACGGTACCGATATCAATTTCACCGACGAAGGTATCTTCGATCTTCTGCTCACCGGACTTGCCAACTACTACGATATCACCGTAGTAGCCGTCAATGGAGGAAAGCAGGAAGTCAGTTCCACCACATTCGCCGGACTGGCTTGGAAAGCCGGAAAGAAAGGCACTTATGCATTTGGAGGAGCACGTATCAAGACTGACTTTGGTGCAGCAACCGCTACTACCGAACTCCAGCAGTGCGAGAGTGATGATAAACTCTTCCGCTTCAAAGACCTGTATGGCCCTGGCAAGAGCTTGAAATTCAAGATGACCGATGATGATCCTGTGGATACCGGGACTTATGGCCTGATCCGTTATTTCCGTGTCGAGAGACAGGCAACTCCTATTGTAGATCCTACATACGGAGCAATCGATGTTATCGACTTCGGTTATTCCCTTGGAGACGCCTACTTCTATGATTACGGTTACAACTGCTATAAGTACGATGATGACGACTATTGTGTCTTGCAGGTACGTTATCTCGTATCTCTTGGAGCATTGGTTAATGCCTATGGCGCCTCTGCAGATATCTTCCAGGTAGATTAATTCTCTCTATTATTTAATTATTCCGGGCTGTCTGTTTTATACACCGGCCCGGAATTTTTCATACAAATATGAAGCATATAGGTTTTATTATCACCATCCCGGTACTGTTGTTCTTCGCCGGATGCAACGAACCGAAGGAGGATCCCACTCCTGAGGTTCTGAAAATCAGTCCCGCAAGAGTGACATCCGAACCCGGAAACGGACACGAAATACAGTTCAAGGTCACCTGCGACAAAGCATTCGAATCAGCCATTGAAAATGCGCCCTGGGCCAGCATCTCTTCAAGCACGGAGGACGGCAATGGTGGCACGGTAATAAAGATTATGCTTTCCGCCAACAACACGGAATCCGACCGCAGCGGGAAACTGGTAATTACCGCCGGTAAAAAGACTGTTGAAGGCGAATTTTCGCAGCAGCCCGCGTCCAAGTTGTTCCCTGTCAAAGCCATCACGCTCAAGGATACCAATCCTGAAACTCTTTCCGTGAGGCTCCCGGACAACTGGACAATCAGTTGCGAAGACACCAGCGGAAATAAAGTCAGCTGGTTTACGGTTGAACCTGCCGAAGGCCAGGCCAACATCATCACAAGCGTGGTGTTTCAGGCCCCGAAGCCGAATTTCGGCAGCGAAACACTGAACGGAATCGCCGTAGTAAAAAGCGGTGACCTCGTGTTCAACATTACAGTCACCCAGGAAGTCAGCAAAATCCTCGGCAACACCTACGGCCTTTACAACTACGACAGGCAAGGCACCAACATCGCTTATGAGCCGCTGGCGCATCAGGTTTCCGTCCTCAAGAAGAACGATGCGACGATAGAATTCCGCATGATAGCCCCCGGATTGAACAGGTTCCTGCTCCTTCGCGGCCTTCCTTCCACTCTCAAGGAAGGGGACGCCGTTTCATTCTCATTGTTCCAGAACTGGACTAAAGACCTCGATTATTCAAGCGAGGTCAACGCAGAAGTTTTCAAGACCGAAGACGATATGGTATGGCTTCTCAACGGAGATGTCTGCTATGTGATAAAGAAATAAGGAGGAATGTCTATGAAAAAAGCACTGTTTACATTGGTATTGTCCTTCGCGTTTTGCGTAATGTCGTATGCCGTGCCGGCATACCCCTGGCCAATTAAATACCGCCAGCCGGACGGGAGCGTTGTCACCATCCAGCTTCATGGCGACGAGAATTATCACTATACCACCATGGGAGGCAAAGTCGTGGCAAGAGGCAAAGACGGTTTCTACCACGCGGCATCACTCCCCGCCCGCAGCAATTCCTCCATCAAAAGAGTCCGCACAGCCAACGCGCGCCTTCGTTCAGGTGCGGTCGACGGCAGGGCGATAAGCATGGGGCAGAAGCGTTTCCTCATCATTCTGGTAGAATTCCAGGATCTGGAATTCACTGTCGAGAATCCTCACGATGCTTTCTCTGCCATGCTGAATCAAACCGGCTACTCTGCAAACGGCGGCACCGGCTCGGTGCACGACTACTATTATGAGAATTCCACAGGGCAATTCGATCCCGTTTATGATGTTGTCGGCCCTGTTAAAGTGTCCAAGGGTTTTGCGGAGTATGGCAAGAACGACGATGAAGGGCACGATGTAGATCCCCGTGGCGCGTTTGCCGAAGCATGCAAAATAGCCCACGAACAGGGGATTGTGAATTTTGCCCAATACGACAACGATAGAGACGGCTACGTCGACAATGTATTCTTCTACTATGCTGGTCACAACGAAGCCGAAGCAGGTGGAGATGATACCATCTGGCCTCACGCCAGCGGATTGAACCCAAGGGAAAACGGCTATGACGGAGTAAAGGTCTACTCCTATGCATGCTCCTCCGAATATAAAGGATCTTCCGGCACCAATATGGCCGGTATCGGCACCTTCTGCCACGAATTCGGGCACGTGCTCGGCCTGCCGGACTTCTATGACGTGGATTACGAAAAGAACGGCAGCAACGATACCGTTTACGATTTTTCACTCATGAGCAGCGGCAACTACAACAATAACGGACGCACTCCCCCCTACCTCAGCATATTGGAAAGATGGATGCTCGGTTGGGCAGATGTTTCCTGGTGGGATGAAGCCGGGCAGAAAAGCCTGAGGCCCGTCCAGGAGAATTCGGGCGCCATGACCCGTACTTCCGTCGAAGACGAATTCTTCCTTTATGAAGTGCGTAGCGGCACCGGCTGGGATTCCTACATCAAGGTAAGGTCATCCGACGCTCCGGTGAACGGTCTCGTGGTATATCATGTGGATTATTCAACAAACCAGGTCGCGGACGCAGGTGAAGCAATCAAACTCTGGGGCAATAACTCGCTGAACGCATATGCGGTCCATCCGTGCTATTACATGGTTCTTCCCAAGTCCTCCTGGAGCAACTTCAATGATATGCTTTACCCCGGGACCACCGGAACAACCACATTTGAAGGCACCGACTGGGCATCTCTTAAAACAAGATACAAACTGTCCGACATTCAGTATTCCGACGGCACCGTGACATTGAACCTGGAAGTTCCCAACTCCCTGATATTGAACGGTAAGGTGACCGATTCCAACGGAGCACCCCTTTCCGGGGTCACGGTAGAGGTCGCCCTGGCCAACGAGTCCGCCGTTCAGGCCTTGAAGCAACGCCAGTTCATCAGCCTGAAGGAACTCAGGAAAGTTTCCAAATATTCAACCTCCACCGGGCAGGACGGAACATACGAGTTGGAAATCCCCGGCTCGGGCAGCAAGGTTCTGGAAATTGTCTGGAGCAAAGAGATGTTCAACACCGAGCATCGTACCGTCACCACCTACGGAGGAACAGCAAGGCAGGATGTCACGATGTTGAACTACTCTGAAGGCAAACCTGCGACGCTCTCGAAGAATAACGGCAGCGCCGGCTATGCAATCGGCTATACCACTGCGGCCGAGAACTATTCCGCAACGCTTGCAATGAGGTATTCTGCCGAAGAACTCAAACCCTACGTGGGCTATAACATCGACGCCATCACCTTCATGATGAGGGGGTCCAGCGCCACACGTGTGGATGTTTTCGTTGATTTCGGCGCCGAACGCGCATTCACCAAGACCATCACCTCGCCGAAGTTCAACAAAAAGCAGACTATCGACATTTCCGATGCAGGAATTGTAATTCCTTCCGGGAAAGATGTATTCATAGGTTACGCCGTAAAAGAAATCAGTGGCGAGCAATACTGGATGAGTATCGATGGTGCCGATCCTGTTGATGGCGGCGGAATGATAGTGGGTAATTTCATTACAAGCGGTACGACTGAATGGCAGACGGTGAAATACAATTTCATCATCGATGCCGACCTCACCCAAGTCGTATCTCCCTATGCCGGACTCGGCATCAGGGTCATCAACCGGTCCGAAGACGGTAAATACACAACTGGCAGCACCTTCCCGCTCACCTTCGTAGACAACTACATCGGCGGCATCCCCGATTCCGTTGCATGGTACTTCGACGGCCAGCCCGTCTCCGGAGAGGCCATCACCCTCACCACCTCCGGCCAGCACACCGTCAAAGCCGTCGTCACCTACTCCAACGGCAACATCGAAGAAATCGAACAGGTTATAGAAGTTCTATAGCATGTCCCGGTTCTTACCCATCCTTGCCCTCTTCTCTCTGGCAGCCTGCGTCGAAACTATCGACATGAGCCCGGCTGAAGAGGGCATTGGTGTATATTGCATCCTGAAAAAAGGGGATAAACAAACCCTTAAACTTTCCCGGATTGCCGGGGGCCTGGGGGTAGGAGATCAGCCGATTGAAAATGCAAAGGCATGGATATTACGAAACAGGGACACTTTCCGTTTCGTCCATGTAGGTGGTGGCGTTTACGAGACAACAATGTCTCCACAGCATGGTTTTTTATATCGGCTTGAGATAGAAGCACGTGGCCAGAAGATCTGGGCGGAAACAGTGTTTCCGGAGGATTTGATAATCTCATATTGGGAGAGCAGGTCTGATTACAGAGCACCGTGGTATACTATTACTAAGTATTCTCAAACCGAACCTTATGACAAACCTTGCAACTTCATATTATACAGTGCTCACCCCGAGGACAATTCATCAATATGGACCAATCATTCAGGAGCCGATGCCGTAACACTGGGCGAATATTTTTTTTCATCTGACGACATTTACTGGAATCCATATGAGAAAGACTATGAAACCTATCATGATCCCAGTTATCTGCCATTCGATGGAAAGCGTTTAAAGGGCGGCCCGGGCTATAAACAAATGGTTATAATAAGGCATGACGGGAACTATTCCAACGGAATACCCTTTAAGGAACTTAAAGATTATGGCGTAACAACCGAAAAGGCATTCATCATATCCCCACCCAACAAAGACAACAGTTGGTGGACTGACAGCTTTGTGTCTGATTCCTATGCAGATTATTTGCGGTACTGCAAAAAGAGAGAAAACAATTTCGGCGATTTGCTGTCAAATGTATTTGACCGTGAAGCCATCATTAACATACATGGCGGATTCGGCGTGTTTGGGGCGAAGACTTCCAAAACCCAAGTATTTCAACGATAAGTATTGTTTATATGAACCACTCTAATCTTTTGTTTACTATTGCAACGTTTGTTTGTTTCACAAATTGTTCTTTTAATAATGAGCGACTTACTCTTTCATCTTTAAATGATTCTTTGGATCCCTATACGCTATTAACAAAAGCTGGCATTAAGTCTTTGGATGATCTGTGCTACCATGAAGGAACGGAATTGGTATTGCAACCATCGCGTTTCGATTATACTCGCTCAGGCAATGAGCCCACCCATCGTGCCATCAAGGTCTTTCCCAAGAGTATATCGGAACAACAGCTTATCAGCAATTTGGAGGGCATAAGACTGTCCTATATTCCTTTTGGCTATATTCCGGCATCACCGGAAATCCAAACAATGGCAAAAGGACTCGGCGTTGCAGCTTTCTCAGAAACAAGTCCATACACACAGTCGGTAACCGACTTTGAAAC
>JAFZIX010000011.1 GCA_017554135.1 Bacteroidales bacterium
CCTGTTCGGGGTGCTTCCCACCTTTCCCTCACGGTACTGGTCCACTATCGGTCTTCCGATCATATTTAGCCTTGCGGCGTGGTCGCCGCAGATTCAGACAGGATTCCACGTGTCCCGCCCTACTCAGGTGGCATTCCCAGAGACTCCAACCTTACCCGTACGGGGCTTTCACCCTCTTCGGCGCATATTTCCATCTGCTTCTGGTTCGGTGAATCTCACTTTGAACGCTCCTACAACCCCGGCACGTCCGTAAACGCACCGGTTTAGGCTCTTCCCGTTTCGATCGCCACTACTCCGGGAATCGATATTTCTTTCTTTTCCTGTGGGTACTAAGATGTTTCAGTTCCCCACGTACTCCCCATGATCACTCATGGTGACAGGCCTTCAGCCTGCCGGGTTCCCCCATTCGGACATGCACGGATCAATTCCTGTTTGCGGATCCCCGTGCCTTTTCGCAGCTTACCACGTCCTTCTTCGTTTTCGGAAGCCTAGGCATCCTCCGTTCGCTCTTCTTCTCTTTCTCGTGAATCATTTGCGACTACATAGTCTCAAATGTATTTGCCTATGAAATTGCAGTCCCTATTTCGCAACTCGAAAAAACTCGAATTTAAAAATAATCAGACTTAATCTCTTTTCTTCTTTACCTCTTTGTGTCTCTCAATATTGTCAATGAACTGTGCCGTTTTCTCAAACGGGCTGCAAAGATACTCACTTTTTCGAAACCTGCAAATTTATTTTTCAATTTTTTACAAATAATATCATTTTTTGCACTGCTGCAGCACTTCCAGCAGCACCTTTTCCATTGCCTCATAACCGGAAAGGTTGGGATGCACTGCATCCCGCCTGTATTCCGGAATCATCGCCCCGTCCTTCGTCTTCATCGCGCTGTGGTAATCCACCACCGGAATCCCGTGCGCGGCCGCATACTCCACGATGAGGGAATTCATCTGCGCAATCAGCGGCCTGGGGTCTCCCAGACGCTTCCTCCAACCGATCTCGTGCGCAGGCGTCAGGGTGCACAAAATCGGCTTGATGCCAGCCACCTGCGCCAGTTCCACCATCGAAACTATATTATTGAAGGCGTTCTCCACGGTAATATATCCGTTGTTGCGGGCGATGTCGTTGATGCCTGCGAGGATGATCACGTACTCCGGCTGCAGTTCTATCACATCCCGGCGGAAGCGGACCAGCATCTGCGAGGTGGTCTGCCCGCTGATTCCGCGGCCTACCAGTTTGTGCCCGTCGAGCCAGGCACCATCCTCCCTTGCCCAGCCCTGGGTGATGGAATCTCCCATGAGCACCGCCACCGGTTTGCCCACAACCTCCTTATTCTTCTGCTCATAGCGATTGAATTTGGCCCAGTCGGCATCCGTCTGTTCCGGGGGGATGCTTCCGCGGCGGATAACTGCCGCCCAGCCGCCGCCCGGCGCCATCTGCAACTTCACCTTTCCATCGGCGGGTAACGCCGCCAGTTCCCTCTTATAATCCCTCGCCGCGCGGTCTGCGTTGGCACCGTCCCGGAAGATCTCCATCCAGGCTTCGCCACCGATGAAGGAGAGGTCCAGCGTCATCTCGCGGGCGTTCCAGTCGCCTATGGCACCAACGTACCAGACATCTCCCTTGCGGCGTGCGAGGGACACGTACTCCCCTGCCTTGCCTTCAAGGGGCAGCGTCTCATCCCAAACGGTGGGCACGCCGGCAATGAACGACAGGCATTCCTTCTCCTTCATATAATTCGAAGGTGAATCGCAGAGCATGGTCAGAGGAGCGTAGAAAATCACATATTCCGCGAGTTGGCGACAGCGGGTGCCCTGGCTCATCGCCTCCGAACTCACATAGCGGAAATTGCGCTTGTTGGCATTGCGCATCGCGCCCTGGGTGTAATCCGAAGGGCCTGCGACCAGGCGCACGAAGGGGATGGTGGCCTCGTATGCCACCAGATCCTTCTCGTTCCTGCCGGGGTTCTTGGCATTCTCGAGGCCGAACACGCCCTCCATATTCACCACGTTGGGCCAGGTGCGCTGCAGTCCGGCAGGCTTGAAGGCCCCGTGGAAGTCTATGATGAGATGATATTTGGCGGCCATCTCCGCAGTGCGGCGGTAAAACTGCACCATGGGCTGGTCGTCGCGGTCCATGAAATCCACCTTGAATCCCTTGACTCCCATCTCGGAATACTCCCTGCACGCGCGCTCCATATCCTTATTGAACGCCCAGTAACCTGCCCAGAGGATGAGCCCGACGTTCTTGGAGGCGGCATATTTGCACAGCATCGGCAGGTCGATTTCCGGAATCACCTGGAAGAGATCCGCCTTCTTATTGACCGCCCAGCCCTCGTCCAGGATCACATACTCGATGCCGCTCTTGGAGGCGAAGTCTATATAATATTTATAGGTATCGTTGTTGATGCCCGCCTTGAAATCCACTCCGTAGATATTCCAGGCATTCCACCAGTCCCAGGCCACCTTTCCGGGCTTCACCCAACTGAAATCAGCGTCCCTGGCGGGCTCCCGGCCGAGGAGCCAGGGCAGGTCGCAGTCCAACAGGTCCTTATCCTCTTTTGCGACTATGACTATGCGCCAGGGGAAACTCTCGTCCGCGGCCACATCGGCGATATAGTTCTCCCGGGTGCGCACCAGCCCCTGCAGCATATTGTGCCCGCCCTGCTCGATATCCTTCGGATAGGGGGCGAAGACAGCCTCGAGGGAAGCGTCCTTATCCTGATTGGAAAGATACATGCCGGGGTAATTGAGCAGGTCGCTTTCGGTGATGCAGACTTTCATCCCGTCAGGAGCGTCCAGGGTGACGGGAAGGAAGGCCAGGCGGTCGCTTTCCCATTCGCTCAGACTGATGCGGCTGTAGAGGGATTCGAAGGATGTAAAGAACTGGCATTCAATGTTATCCTGCGTCTTGCGGGTATAGGGGATATAGCCCTTCGTGTCCTGCCCGAAGTTGAAGACGGCCTGCTCCAACGTCACCTTGAAGGGGGCCTTGCGGGCGGCAACGAAACGGTAGGCCGCGCCATCATCGTAGGCCCTGAATTCCACGCTATAACCTTTGAGTTTGAGAGTCAACTGGTTATATACATCTTGCACCTTCTCCTGCATATACACCACCGGAACAAGCGTACGGTTCACACTGCTGCGGACGGCCTTCACCCCCTTCATATCCTTACCGAATACGGTGCCATCCTCCAGCGTCATCGACAACTCTGAAGGGTGCAGGACCTTGGTGCCCTGCCGCTCCACCGACCAACTGAGGGCCTTTCCCGCGGTAACCTCCACGGCGAGTTCTCCGGATGGAGATGTGAGTTTATAAACCTTGTCTGCAGCCTGCAGGCTGAATGTCATCGTAGCCAGTGCGGCGAGCGCCAGAATCCATTTGATACGGGTCATTGTCTTAGTGTTTTAGGGGCATAAAATTAGCAAATTATTCTATTATTTCTTATTTTCGCAATCACTATGAGTAAAAAGATCAAACCCAATTCACCGCAGGTGACACCCTATTCCGTCACGCTCGGCCTCATCATGACAATACTGTTTTCGGCGGCAGCCGCATACCTCGGCCTCAAGGTCGGCCAGGTGTTCGAAGCGGCCATCCCCATCGCCATCCTCGCCGTAGGCATCTCCGGTGCCCTCGGGCGCAAGGATTCCCTCGGGGAGAACGTCATCATCCAGAGCATCGGGGCCTGCAGCGGCGTGATAGTGGCGGGTGCGATCTTCACCCTCCCGGCCATCTACATCCTCGGCCTGGACGTCAATTTCATGCACATGTTCCTCAGCAGCCTGCTCGGCGGAGTGCTGGGAATCCTCTTCCTCATCCCCTTCCGCAAGTATTTCGTGAAGGAGATGGACGGGCAGTACCCGTTCCCGGAGGCGACGGCGACCACGCAGGTGCTTGCGAGCGGTGAGTCCGGCGGCAACAGCGCCAAGACCCTGGCCTTTGCAGGCCTGATCGGCGGGCTCTACGACTTCGCCATCGCCACCTTCGGCGCCTGGGGAGAGACTCTTTCCACCACCTTCCTGCGCGTCGGGCATGTCGTTGCGGACAAGGCGAAGGTCATGCTGAAACTCAACACCGGTGCGGCCGTGCTCGGCCTCGGCTACATCATCGGCCTCAAATACTCCTTCATAATCTGCCTCGGCAGCCTGCTGGTATGGCTCATCGTCATCCCCGGCTTCAACCTCCTCTTCGGAGGGCAGGTGCTGGATTTCATGGGCAGCGGCATCGCCCAGACCGTAGGGCAGATGAGCGCGGATGAAATCTTCCGCACGTACGCGCGTCATATAGGTATAGGCGGCATAGCCATGGCCGGCATCATCAGCATCATCCGCAATGCGGGCGTTATCAAGAGCGCC
>JAFZIX010000156.1 GCA_017554135.1 Bacteroidales bacterium
TATCCGGCACCGCGCCGGCATCGATGAATGCGCTCAGCACCGTGCCCGGCACTTTTGCGGGCAGCCAGGCGGAAGGATCCCCGGCCTCGGATGCACGGGCGACGCGCCAGTTGCTTTCCGCAGGCTTCAGGTCATTGCTGCCCCAGACCTGCAACTCGCTGAGTATCAGGGGTTGCTGGTTGACGGCAGGGGCCATCTCCACCTTGATGAACCGGCCCTTGCCGCGAAGTTTAATGCTTTCTTCCCAGGTGACGGCGCCCTCGGGGGCCTCGACTCCTGAACAGAGCCTTCCGGCCTTATGCCATTTGACGCCATCCTTCGAAACCAGTATCCGGCCGCGTTCCGGGCGGTTCTGCCAGTGGAAAGTTGCTCCCTTGATTCTGGAGTTGGCGCCGAGGTCTGTCTTCAGCCACTGCGGGCCGTCATTTTCCGCAATCCAGACACTGCCGAAATGCTCGTTGCCGTTGAGATTCAGGCGCTTGCCGTCCCGGAAGAAATCCCACGCCAGCACCGTCCATTCGCGAACGTTCTGCCCGTGGAGAATCATCTTATAGCCATTGTTGGAATCGTCCGGGGTAACGCTGAAAGGGATTTTGGTCTCCACAGCCTCTTCCAGATGCAGGTTCTCGATAGTGTGGAGAGTGGTCCAGGTCTGCCCTCCATCCTTAGTGGCCTGGAACTCGCCGGAAATGGT
Organism: Bacteroidales bacterium; assembly: GCA_017554135.1. Classification (GTDB taxonomy): domain Bacteria; phylum Bacteroidota; class Bacteroidia; order Bacteroidales; family UBA932; genus Cryptobacteroides. Next base: position 695 of record JAFZIX010000156.1, read on the forward strand.
TAGAGGTGCGCCATCTTTGTATTTCACCGCCCAGTTCACCAGCATCCCGTCCGGCACCTGGTGAATCCCATGCTCCAGCACGGTCAGTTCATATTCCGGTACGAATATCTTGTAGTGCACTGCCCGGCGCCCCGCGAAAACGCTCTCCTTTTTATGCTTCGGAAGACGGAATTCCTGGCAGCATTCTCCCTCATGTGAGGTCTCCAGCATTTCGTAAAAAACCGGCTCCTGCGCGTCCACGATGCCGTCGGTCACCAACTGGGCGGTGAAGTTATAATCCGCCGCCGAAGAATGGTATGCAGCCCTGTGGAGGGCGATATTGCATAATTCTCCATCCTTGCCGGAATTGCATGAAACAATGCTGACAAGTGCCATGAAGGCAACGAGAATGCGAGTGGTTTTCATTGGTTGCTCTGTTTGTTCAAAAGTACAAAAAAAACGGATTCCGGCAAACGGAACCCGCAAATAAGTCGCTTCAGGATAACTATTACTCCTCGGAGATAGCGCCCATGGGGCATGCTCCGGCGCAGGTGCCGCAACTGATGCAGACCTCGGGATCGATGGAGTAAACATCTCCTTCCTTGATGGCACCGGTAGGGCACTCGCCCATGCAGGTTCCACAAGCAACGCAACTGTCAGGTGAAATTTTGTAAGCCATATCTTTTGTATTAGTTTAGTTTTCTGCACGCAAAGGTAAGGTTTTTGTTGTACATTTGCAATATGAAATTGTTATTGCTTCTTTTGAGTGTCCTGATCGGCGGGCGGGCGGAGTTCGACCGCACTGTCCACGATTTCGGCACCATCTCTACGGCGGATGGCGCGCAAACTTGCGTTTTCACCGTCACCAATACATCCAATGAACCTCTGACCATCCTTTCCGCAATCACCTCCTGCGGCTGCACCAATGTCAAGTGGACCCGCACAAGTCTTGCGAAGGGAGAAAAGGGCACCATCGAGGTGACATATTCCAACGAAGACGGTCCCTTCCCTTTTGACAAAACCGTCACCGTATATCTTTCAGACATTAGAAAACCCGTCATTCTTCACCTTCGCGGTGTGGTGAAATAGCAAAAAATTAGTTATTTTTGTAAGATGACTAATATTGCGAATTATACTGACGACAACATACGCACTCTGGAAGGCGTGCAGCACGTCCGGATGCGCCCTGGCATGTACATCGGGCGTCTCGGCAACGGCAATAATCCCGGCGATGGCATCTATGTGCTCCTGAAAGAAATAATCGACAACTCCGTAGACGAGTTTGCGATGGGTTTCGGCAAGCAGATACAGGTGGAGATAAGCGAAGACAACCGCGTTTCCGTCCGGGACTTCGGCCGAGGCATCCCGCTGGATTCCGTGGTAAAGGCCGTCAGCATTCTCAACACCGGAGGCAAGTTCGACGACAAAGTCTTCAAGAAAAGCGTCGGCCTGAACGGCGTCGGCACAAAGGCGGTGAACGCCCTCTCCGAATCTTTCTACGTATGTTCCTATCGCGACGGCGAATCCTCCTGGGCCCGTTTCGAGCGCGGTGAACTCAAGGATAGCGGCAAAGACGCTGCCACCAAGGAGAAAAACGGCACCCTCGTCACCTTCTATCCAGACCCGATGATGTTCGGCAAGTTCGCCTACAATCTGGATTACGTGGAGACGATGGTGAAGAACTATTCTTACCTGAAGAAGGGCCTCACCCTCGTGCTCAACGGCACACCCTATAAATCCGAAAACGGCCTGCTGGATCTCGTGAACGAGAATCTGTCCGAGGAGCCCCTCTATCCCCCCATCCACCTGGAAGGGGAAGATATTGAAATAGTGCTCAGCCACGGGCGGGACTACGGCGAGAACATATCCTCCTTCGTGAACGGGCAGAACACCCGCGACGGCGGAACCCATCTCGCAGCCTACCGCGAAGCCATTGCAAAGACGCTGAAAGACTTTTTCAAGAAGAATTACGCACCCGAAGACTGCCGTCAGGGCATCGTGGGAGCCATATCCATACAGATCCAGGAGCCCAACTTCGAAGGCCAGACCAAGACCAAACTCGGTTCCAACTACATGTGGGAGAAACAGACCCACGACGAGCACGGTGTGCTTAAACTGGATACCGGCCCCACCATCCGCAGTTACGTCAATTCCTTCGTGGCGCAGGAGTTGGACAACTACCTCCGCATCCACAAGGAGATAGTGCCGGTCATCGAAGAGAAGATCAAGGATTCCCAGCGCGAACGCGAGGAGATTTCCGGCATACAGAAAAAGACCCGCGAGCGCAATAAGAAGACCAACGTCTACAACAAGAAACTCCGCGACTGCCGCTACCATTTCAACGACAAGGTTACCGACAAGACACCCGAAGCCATACAGGAAAGCGTAGCGAACTCCTCTATATTCATCACCGAGGGTGATTCCGCAAGCGGAACCATCACCAAGGCAAGGAATGCCAATTACCAGGCGGTGTTCAGCCTCCGTGGCAAACCCATCAATTCCTATAAGGAAAGCCGCAAGAAGGTGGCGGAGAACGAAGAACTCAACCTGCTGATTTCGGCCCTTGGAGTGGAGGACGACCTGGAGAATCTCCGCTACAACAACATCATCATCGCGACTGATGCCGATAACGATGGTATGCACATACGCATGCTCGTGTGCACCTTCTTCATGAAGTACTACCCGGATCTCATCCGCCGCGGGCACGTGCACATCCTCCAGACTCCCCTCTTCCGCGTCCGCAACAAAACAGCCAACCGCTACTGCTACTCGATAGAAGAGAAAGAACAGGCCATCTCCGACCTCAAGACAAAGGTGGAAATCACCCGCTTCAAAGGTCTTGGAGAGATTTCTTCCGATGAATTCGCCGACTTTATAGGCGAAGATATGCGCCTCGATCCCGTCCGCCTCGCCGACGAAGAGTCCATCTCCGAAATAATGGAGTTCTACATGGGCGACAATACCGTCGAGCGCCAGGTCTGGCTCAGGCAGAACCTCAAGAGCGAAAAAGAACTGGAAGACATAGATATCTCCTGATGAAGAAAAACAGGACCTCATATAGTCAGAGCTGGGCCCGCTTCTGCGGCTGGCTCCTCCGGCGCATGGGATGGACTGCCATCGGCGGGCCGCTAGCGGAGAAAAAGGTCATCTGTCTGGGGGTCCCACACACTTCCTTCTGGGATTTCGTGGTCGCATACCTGTTCTACACCTCTTTCGGGGATGTCGCACACGTAATGGTAAAGAAGGAACTGTTCTTCTGGCCCCTGGGAAGCATCCTCCGCGCATGCGGATGTATACCCGTCGACCGCAGCAACGCTACCGAACTGGTACACAGCCTGATAGAGCACATGAACCAGGATGAGGTATTCAAACTTGCTATCGCCCCGGAAGGCACCCGCAAACCGGTAAAGCGCTGGAAGACCGGTGCATTCAGGATCGCGTACGCCACCGGCGTGCCCGTTTATGCCGGATGGTTCGACTGGCGCACCAAACGCATCAGTTGCGGCGAGAAACTCACACTCAGCGGAGATATCTCCGCCGACATGGCTATGATGCAGGCCCATTACGAGAGTCTGCACCTGACCGGCAAACACAAAGACCGGTACGTTACACATTAAACCTGACCTTTTTATGAGAAAGCATAAACACCCGTACCGCATACGCAAGATTTTCGTGCGCTGGAACCCCAAGAGGATATTCCGTGCATACCGCGACCATTATCCCCAGACCCTGAGCGAGTTGTTCGTCAACTCGACGGAGCGTTATGCTAAACGCACCCTCAGCCAGTATGTAGAGGGCACCAACCGCTACACTTACTCCAGTTTCCATGATGTCTGCGACCGCGAGTCCATGAGGCTGTCCCGCTTCGGCATCAGTGCCGGAGACCGCGTGGCCATCCTCAGCCAGAACATGCCCAACTGGACGGTGGCATTCTTCACCGCGACCGCTTTCGGCCGCGTGGCGGTTCCTATCCTCCCGGACAGTTCCGAAAATGAAATCACCAACATCCTCAACCACTCCGAGAGCAAAGTGATCTACATCTCGCAGAGGCTTCTCCCCAAGTTGAGCGAGGAATGTCGCAAGCGCCTGACCCTGGTCATCGACATCGAGACTTTCGAAATCATCAAGAAGGAGAAGGATTCTTTCCAGTGCGACGGATGGGTGCGTAACCCTTCCCCGGATGAGTTGGCGGCCATTATCTATACCTCCGGCACCACCGGAAAGGCCAAGGGCGTTATGCTCAGCCACCGGAATATCTGCCAGAACATAATGGCATCCCATAAGGCGGAGCGCTGCAACAAGAAAGACCGCTTCATGTCCATACTACCGATGGCGCACACTTACGAGATGGTCATAGGCTGCCTCTATCCTCTCTATGCCGGCGCGTGCGTATACTACCTCAGCAAACCGGCATCCCCCAGCGTGCTGATGCCCGCGATGAAGAAGGTGCGCCCGACGGTTATGTGCGCGGTGCCGCTGATCATTGAGAAGATCTACCGCAAGAGCATAGCCCCCACCGTGCAGAACAGCCGCACGCTGCGCTGGATGCAGAAATCCCTCCCCTGGCTATTCTACAGGCTGGTGGGCGGGCGCCTCTACAAGAGTTTCGGCGGCAAACTGCATTTCTTCGGCGTCGGAGGCAGCAAACTGGATTCCACCGTGGAGGCCTTCCTCAAGAAATGCCACTTCCCTTACGCCATCGGATACGGCCTGACGGAATGCGCGCCACTGGTATGCAATGCCATGGTAGGCCGCACCGCCGTGGGTTCCATAGGCATCCCTTCCTACAAGGTGTCTGTGCGTCTGGACAACGTGAATCCGGAGACCGGCGAAGGCGAGATTGTCTGCCGCGGAGATAATGTCATGCTGGGATACTACAAGGATCCCGAGCGCACCATGCAGGTGATTGACGACGACGGATGGTTCCATACCAACGACGTGGCCACCGTGGACAAATACGGCAACTACTACATCAAGGGCCGCCTGAA
>JAFZIX010000157.1 GCA_017554135.1 Bacteroidales bacterium
AGACCATCCGCGACTACATCGCCTTCCCCAAGAACAATCAGGGACGCGACGTGATGATAGATGCACCTTCGCTCATCGACCAGGTGCAGATGGACGAACTCTGCCTGGCCTCAACCGTCAAGACAGATGCTTAAGGTCCCCTTCGGCAGACTCTCCGAACCGCAGCGGCTCGACTGCCTCAACTGGCCTGCATGGCCCTACAAGCCCTCCGTGGAGTTCCATATCGGGTACGACGAGGGAGGAATTCGCCTGGAATGGAAAGTGGATGAGCAGACTATCCGAGCCCTGCAGGGAACATCCGGGTGCGATGTTTACGAGGATTCCTGCGTTGAGTTTTTCTTCCAGCCTTCGGCGGATGATCCCCACTACTATAATTTCGAGTGGAATGCGATAGGCAACCTATGCGTGTCGTGGAGGACGGGGCGTTTCGACCCTGAGCCTGCGCCGGCGGCCATTTATGGGCTGGTTAAAGCCGAGGCTTCCTGCGGCGACGTGCCTTTTGCCGAGAGGCCTGCGGACGGGCCCTGGACGCTTAAGTTGTATATCCCGCTGGAGGCGTTGTGGAAGAATGGCGTGACGTCTTTGAAGGGGCTGAAGGCTCGCGGAAATTTCTATAAGTGTGGTGATGGGCTGACTGTGCCTCATTTTGTGACGTGGGGGCCGATTGTGACGGAGAAGCCGGACTACCATCGCCCGGAATTCTTTAAGGAGATTGTGTTTGAATGAAAAGAATAGAGAACTACGACCTGTCAAAACAGAACACCTTTGGAATGAAGGTGAAGGCGGCGCTATATATAGAATACGACAGCCTGGAAGAGTTGATGTCGCTGGATGTCAAGGCTTTGCCACAGCCGGTTTTCCATATAGGCGCGGGTAGCAACCTGCTGTTTACCAAGGACTTCCCAGGAACGGTGCTGCACTCCAATATCAAGTTCATCAAGTATGTGGACATGGGGCTGGACGAGGTTCTGCTGACCGTAGGTTCGGGCGTGGTTTTCGACGATTTCATCGCCAACGTGGCGGGTAACGGCCTCTGGGGGCCGGAAAACTTGTCCCTCATTCCCGGTGAAGTCGGCGCCTCCGCAGTCCAGAATATCGGCGCTTACGGGGTTGAGGCGAAGGACATAATCTCCGGAGTAGTCTGCCTGGACACCCGCGACTGGACCAAGACTGTGTTCAAGGTCGGCGAGTGCGAGTACGGCTACCGCGACTCCCGCTTCAAGCACGAACGCGGGCGCTACATCATCACCTCCGTCCTCTTCCGCGTCACGCGCAAATACTCCCCCAAACTGGAGTATGGTGGCGTGAAGGCGGCGCTGGAAGGACGGGACCTGACGGCGCTCACGCCGATGGACGTGCGCGAGGCCATCATCGGCATCCGCCGCGCCAAACTCCCGGATCCCGCCGAAATCGGCAGCGCCGGATCCTTCTTCAAGAACCCCGTCGTCTCCCGCGAGCACTTTGAACGCGTCGCTCCCGAGGCGCCGCATTATGACCTGCCGGACGGAACCGTGAAGATCCCGGCGGCGTGGATGATAGACCAACTGGGCTTCCGCGGGCAGAAACTGGGCGGCGCGCAGGTGTACGAAAAACAGCCGCTTGTGATCGTGAACGCCAGCGGCAACGCCACCCCCGAAGACGTGATAGGCCTTGAGAATCAAATAATTGCAAAAGTCCAAGAAAAATACGATATTACACTCCATCCGGAAGTAGACCACATATAACATGGGAACATTCATAATCGAAGGCGGGCATCGCCTCAGCGGAGCCATCACTCCCCAAGGTGCCAAGAATGAAGCATTGCAGATACTCAGCGCCGTGCTGCTGACGGCCGACCCCGTGCGGGTGAGCAACGTGCCGGAAATCCTCGACATCAAGAACCTCATCGACCTGCTGAAGGAGATGGGCGTAAAGGTGACGCGGCACGAAAAAGGCGAGTACACCTTCCAGGCGGATGCCATCCAGCGATCCTACGTGGAGAGCGCGGAGTTCGTGAGCAAGTGCGCTTCGCTGCGCGGATCCGTCATGATATCCGGTCCCATGCTGAGCCGCTTCGGCGAGACCTACTTCCCCAAGCCCGGTGGAGATAAGATCGGACGCCGGCGCGTGGATACCCACATCGAGGGCTTCGTGAAACTGGGGGCATCCTACGAATACGACAAGGACCGCCGCGCATATCATCTCCTCGCTCCCAAGGGCCTGAAGGGATGCTACATGCTGCTGGACGAGGCCTCCGTCACCGGCACCGCCAATATCGTCATGGCTGCTTCGCTCGCAGAGGGAGATACCATCATCTATAACGCCGCCTGCGAGCCCTATCTGCAGCAACTCTGCAAGATGCTGAACGCCATGGGCGCCAACATCGAGGGCATCGGCAGCAACCTCCTTACCATCCACGGAGTCAAGAAGTTACATGGGGCTAACCATCGCATCCTGCCGGATATGATCGAGGTCGGATCCTTCATCGGCCTGGCCGCAATCACCCAGAGCGAACTCACCATCAAGAACGTGTCCTACCCCGACCTGGGCATCATCCCGGAAGCGTTCAAGCGCATCGGGGTGAAACTGGAGCAGCGCGGGGATGATATCTTCGTACCTTCGCAGGAGAGTTACGAGATCGAGTCGTTCATCGACGGGTCCATCATGACCATCGCGGACGCCCCCTGGCCGGGTCTGACCCCGGACCTTCTGAGCGTACTGCTGGTGGTGGCAACCCAGTGCAAGGGCAGCGTGCTCATCCACCAGAAGATGTTCGAGAGCCGCCTGTTCTTTGATGATAAACTGATAGATATGGGCGCGCAGATTATCCTCTGCGACCCCCACCGCGCCGTCGTGATCGGCCATGACCATAAGATTCAACTGCGTGCCGGGCGCATGACATCCCCCGATATCCGCGCCGGTATTGCGATGCTGCTGGCCGCCATGAGTGCCAAGGGTACCTCCGAAATCAACAATATCGAGCAGATCGACCGCGGGTACGAGGATATCGACGGCCGCCTGAATGCCCTCGGTGCGGTAATTACGCGCAAATAGCCTATGGATTATTCCAGGTTCTTCTCCGACGATGTGCCGTCGTTCCTGAGGTCGCCCGTGCGGGAAATTTTCCGCAAGGTGGATCTGGCGTCGATTTATTCGTTCGCGGGGGGATATCCCGATGCTGCGACTTTCCCTCTCGGGGAGATGGAGGCGCTGACGCGGACGGTGGTGGAGAAGTATGGTGCGAGGGCATTGCAATATGGTGGTACCCAGGGCGTTACGGAGTTGCGGGAGCTTCTTGCTGCACGTTATGGTGTGCCCCTGGAGAGGGTGCAGATTACGACTTCTTCGCAGCAGGGTATCGATGTTTGTGCGCGCGTGTTTTTGAATCCGGGGGATGTGGTGCTGACCACGAATCCGGCGTATCTCGGGGCGTTGCAGTCATTCAAGGCCTACCGAGCTTCCGTTCAGGAACTGCCCCTGGCGGAACTCCGCTCACTTTGTTCGCTCCGGCCCCTCCCATCGCAAGCGACGGGCCCCTCCCCCTGCCCCTGTCCGGGGGTGGACAGGTCCGCCAGGGGCAGTTTCCCGAACGAACCCAAAGCGAAGTTTATCTACATCGTTCCGGACTTCTGCAATCCGTCGGGAGTGACGATGAGCCTGGAGGAGAGGAAAGCGCTGGTGGAATTCGCACGACTCGAAGACTTGCTGATAGTTGAAGACAGCCCCTACCGCGAACTGAGATACAGCGGTTCTGACATTCCTACTTTTTATTCCCTGGCCCCCGAACGCACCCTGCACCTCGGCAGTTTCTCCAAGATATTCGCACCGGGCTTCCGCCTCGGGTGGATAATAGGCGCCCCCGAACTGCTGGAACAAATCTTCGTCTGCAAACAGGCCCTGGATCTCTGCCCGCCGGTGTTCGACCAATACATGGCCGCCGAATTCCTGGGCAGCGGGGCGCTGGACCGCAATCTTAAGCGCAGCATAGAATTATACAGGGACAAGCGAGACTTCATGCTTGAGTTGCTGGAGAAGTATATGCCTTCGGGAGTGTCCTGGACGCATCCGGATGGCGGTTTGTTCCTGTGGGTGACTTTGCCGGAAGGAGTGGATACCGTGGCGATGTATGATTCCGCCCTGGCCGCCGGCGTGGCCTATGTGGCCGGTTCGTTCTTCTATCTGGACGGCAGTCATCGCAACACGATGCGCCTGAACTTCTCGTATCTGGCGAAGGAGCGTATGGAGGCTGGTGTTCGGCTGCTGGCGGAAGAGATTCGGAAAGCCCGTTCCCGGCAACATGCTGGTTTATAATACTTTAAACAAAAAGGGTTGCCTGTTTTTAAGCAACCCATTTTAAGGAAGTAACTGATTATGAGCAATATACAGGGAACGTCGATTTATAAGATGTCTGGTGCCGGGAACGATTTTGTCGTTCTGGATGGCAGGGGCGTGGATGCGAGTGAATTCCGCAGGGCGGAGCGCATCCGCGAGGTCTGCGCAGCATACCGGACGGACGGACTGATGATTCTGGAAGATACGTCCGCAGCGGATTTCCAAATGGAATTCTTCAATCCCGACGGCTCGGGTGGTATGATGTGTGGCAATGGCGGTCGCTGCATCGCGGCCTTCGCCGACTGGCTCGGCATCGCTCCCTCCGCCCCCAACCGCTATACCTTCCTCGCTCCCGACGGTATCCATATCGCCGAAATCTTCGCTAGACCTTCAGCAGGCAGAAGACTGCCCCCTGAGGGCCTGTCCA
>JAFZIX010000158.1 GCA_017554135.1 Bacteroidales bacterium
CCCATGAACAACAACTGGTTCGGCGGTGCCATCCAAGCCGGCATAAATGACATCTACTGCGGAGAACTCAGTTTCCTGATGCGAGAGGGATACTTCGGAAAGAAAGCATCCTCTTCCGCCACCTATTTCGAGTTCTCCGGTATGCAATTAGCCTATAACGGCGCACTTGTGATTCCTTCCGGGGACAATCTCCACCGAGCCACTCTCCACGCCTCATACGAAACCCTCTCGAACAACGAGAACATCATTAAATACAATACCCCTCCCGGAGGTAATACGGTTGTCGTTTACGGTGGACAGAACCACATTTTGGACAGGAACGTCATCAAGGCCTCCGCAGATTACTGCTGGATGAAAGATGTTTCTGCCGGATATCCTGGATTTACCGCAGGGGCTCGTGCGGACTTTTATTCCTTGTCGCAGGAAACAGTGCTTTATCCCTATTATCGCAAGCAGGGATACGGGCATGTGGAAGCCGAACTGTACAGCCAGAAGAGTTTCTTCTCCGGCCGCACGCTCATCAGCATTGAAGCGGCGGTGTGCGGCTACTCCGGCTTCGGCACAAAGAAGGATGATGGCACTTATGCCTCCAGCACTTCGACTTCCCTAAAGAGTTTCGACAACTATCTCGACAAGCATTTCGAGTTCGAGACTGCACCAAGGGCTGGTGCCCGCCTCGCACTCACCCTTACTCTCCCCTGCAAGGGAGGTATTGCACCATATCTCAGTCTTTCCGACCGTTTCGTCACCCTCACCGGAGACAATGAGTACCTCGACGGCAAGACCCGCAATCTCGCAGCTATCACGCTTGGCTGCAATTTCTAATACCTAACAGACAATGAACAGGACCTGTTGCATTCTGGCCGCCGCGTTATTCGCAGCCCAGGCCTCTTTCGCACAAATCATTCCCGACGATCCCGAATTCCGCACCGGCAAGCTCGCCAACGGCATGAGTTATTATCTCTGCCATAACGAGAAGCCGGAAGGCTGCGCCGAATTCTACATTGCGCACAATGTGGGCGCCCTGCAGGAAGAAGACAACCAGAATGGCCTGGCTCATTTCCTCGAGCATATGGCCTTCAACGGCACCCGCCATTATCCCGAAAAGGGTATTCTCGATTTCCTGGCGAAAGAAGGTGTCCGTTTCGGCTATAACGTCAATGCATACACCTCCCGCACGGAAACGGTCTATAATCTCTCCAAGGTGCCCCTGGTGAGGGAATCTTTCGTGGATTCCGTGCTGATGGTGCTCCACGACTGGTCTTGCGATATTTCCTGCGAGCAGAAGGCCCTGGACGATGAGCGTGGCGTCATCAGCGAAGAATGGCGTTTCCGCCGCGACCCCAGGAGCCGGATGGCGAGCAAGCAGAGCGAGTTGATCTATAAAGGGTCCAAGTATGCCGTCAGGGATGTCATAGGCACCCTGGAGGTCATAAACGGCTTCGAGCGCCACGAAATACTGGACTTCTACCACAAATGGTACCGCCCCGACCTGCAGGCTATAATAGTTGTGGGCGATTTTGATACGGATAAAATGGAAGGCCGGATCAAGGCCCTGTTCTCCGACATTCCGGCGGCGGTGAACCCCACTCCCAAAGACGATTATACCCCTCCTGTCTTCGACGAAGACATCTTCGCCGACATGACAGACCCGGAGATTAAATATCAGGCCTACAAGGCCATCTACAAGCAACGCTTCCCCATTACCAACCAGAAGGACGAGGCCTTCTACAAAGACTTCTTCTGCCGCCAGATCGTTTCTTCCGTGCTTGCCGACAGGCTGCGCAAGCGCGTCAAGGATAAAGGCGCTCCCGCACAGAGCGCTACAATGGTGACCAGCGCCTACAGCCCCGACCTGTATATTTCCCTGATCACGGTGGTTCCCAAGAAGAAGGATAACCTGCTCCAGTGCCTGGAATTCACCGAGCGCGAGGTCAGGCGTATATTGCAATATGGCATCACTGAAGATGAACTCGAGGTCGCTAAGATCAATATCGCCGCCCGCTTCCATCTGAACCAGGACAGTTCCCGGGAAGACACCAAGAGCGCCGAGATTGTGCCGATGGCCCTAAATGCTTTCCTCGAGGGCACTCCCCTGGTGCTGCCCGAGACCATGAAGGAACTGCGCAAATCCATTCTGGACGGCATTTCCGCCGAAGACATCGCCTCTTACCCGCAGATTATGCTCAAGGACTGCGAGAAGATCTACACCAACAGTTACAACAGCAATGACGACCAGGGAATAGCACCTTCTCCAGAGCAGATGAAGGCCGCCCTGGCCAGGGTGGGTACCGAAAGCATTGAAGCATCCTTCCTCGATTATCCCGAACTGGACCTGAAGGTGGATATCAAGCCCGGCAAGATAGTCAAGGCCTCCCCCGTCAAAGGCAAGGATATGGAAAAGTGGACTCTTTCCAACGGCGCGCAGGTGTTCTATAAGAAGGCCGGCAAGGTCAAGAGCGGGCCAAGCCTCTACATGACACTGATATTCGACGGCTACAGGGTGTTCGAACAGGATAAGGTGGATGCCAGCAGTTTCGCGATGGGCTATAACAAGCGCAACGCCGGCTTCCGCAATCTGTCCAAGACCGAGTTCCGCAACTATCCCGAATTGAACGGTGTAAGCATCATCCTGAGCATTATTCCCCAGGCCGGGCGCATTATGGTCAGTTCCCGTGCAGACAAGGTCGAGACCGCGTTCAAGTCTGTATATCTCCAGTTGACCGAACCCTATTTCGGCACGGAAAGGGAACTTGCCCTCTACAAAGACAACCAACTTAAGAGCCTTGGCAAGAAGAAGAGCGCCCGCAATCTTTACGACATCAAGTGCCGGGACATAGCCTACGGCAAGCATCCCTGGCTGAACGATGTGGACAGCGCTGCGGTAAACGCCACCGACATGGCCCTGCTGGAAGATGCTTTCAAGCGTTCCTACGGCGACATATCCCATATGAAAATCGTGCTCTGCAGCGATCTTCCCCGCGAGCAGATAGCGGGCCTCGTGGAGCAGTATATAGCATCCCTGGATATCCCCTATCCTTATACCAAAGGCAAGAACCTCCCCATAAAGCCCGTAATCAAGGGCCGCAAGAGCGTCACGGAAGACAATAAGGCCTTGGCATCTCCCTACACCGACATCAGTTGCAACTACTACTTCAAAGGCGGCAGGTCGGTTAAGGAAAGGGCCGAAATCGACATTCTGGATTATGTCCTGTCTGCACGCTATCTCGCCCTCATTCGCGAGGAGCGCGGCGGGACCTACCATGTGTCTTTCCGTACCGAGATTAACGAGGAATCCGGCTTGCCTTCACATTCCTACGTAGACTTCCGCACCCGCCCCGAACTTAAGGAAATCCTTCTCCAGGATGTTCAGGACGTGCTCGCCAAGATGTGCGCGGAAGGTCCCACCACCGAAGAGATGGAACTGGCGGTCAAGTATCTGGTGAAGCATAACGCAGAGAGGGAAGCGCAGATTGCCCGTTCCCTCGGCGCCCAGGAAGACCAGATGCAATCCTATGTGCGCTGGGGCACCCCCTATGGCTACGACTACGAGAAGGTAGTGCGCTCCGTCAAGCCTGCCGACGTGCGTGCGATGGCCAGGCATATTTCTGCTGGAAACGCCTTCATACAGGTTTATACCGAAGAATGATTACTGGTTCTCCAACCAGGACAGAATAAGCCAAACTCTTTTTGCGAACACTGGATAGTCCAGTGTTTCGCTTTTATCCCCCTCCCTGTTGGTGTTCATGGTGATTCCCGAAGTGAACATCAGCACGGGTATTCCGCGGTCCAGGAAGAACTTGTGGTCACTGACTTTGCGGTAGAAGAGATCCGTGAAGGAACGGCTCCCGTAGTAGTTATAATAGAGATGGAGGGCCAG
>JAFZIX010000159.1 GCA_017554135.1 Bacteroidales bacterium
GACTGTGTCGGCTCCGGCGCTTGGCGTGAGCCAGGAGGTGACGATAGTGCAGATGGGGGAGGGAGATATCTATATTCCCGACAATGCATTCCGGGCGCTCCTGCTGGAGAGTTTCGACAAGGACTCCGACGGCATCCTGAGCAAGGCCGAGTGCGAAGCGGTGAACGAAATCCGGTTGAATGCTACTGCAGACGGCAGGGTTGCAGATATCGTATCCATTCAGGGGTTGGAGCATTTCACCAATCTGTACGTACTGTCTTTGATAACACTCAAACCCAATGGCACACAGGGCGCCCTGGACGGTACGGTGAATGTTTCGGCTAATAAAAAATTAACTTCTTTGGGCATCTATTATGCTCCCAATGTCAAGAAGGTCGATGTGAGCGGAAACCGGGAACTCTCCTCTCTGTATTTGTATGAGCTAGGAGGTCTTTCGGAAATAGAATTCCCCGATGGAGAAGACGACCTTCCGCTTTACACGCTGAATGCCGGTGGCAGCCAGCTGGGCCCGGAACTGGACCTGAGCCGCTTCCCCGCTCTGGAGGGACTCCGTCTTGCCAACTGCAAAAAACTGAAAACAGTTTGGCTGAGAACAGGAACGGTGCTGAAAGACTCCGAGATTGACAACGGAGTGGAATTACGTTACAAAGGCGATAACCTCAATGTACCGGCCGAAATACAGGACCCTGTTTTCAAAAAGTACCTGTTGCATCAGTACGACTGGAACCACGACGGAGTATTCACCAAGCTGGAAGCCAGGGAGGTTACCTATTTCAACTTGGACAAAACCGTGCTTGCACAGATAATGGAGGAGGGCGACACGCTCAAGTCTTTCGCCGGGATATCGGATCTGGAGAATCTCCAGACATTTATCATCGGTTATCCGCAGGGCTGGACGTTGAGCCGTGTCAATTATTCACGGCGTATAAAGGCCGAGTTCATCGATGAATTCACCCGGCTGAAAAAGCTCTACTATTTCAGCGTGGATGGAGAAAGCGCGACTCCGCCCTTCTTCTACGGGCAGATTCCGGAGGGAATTGCCAGTCTTCCCAGCCTTGAGACTTTCATCCTGACCAACTGCCCGCTCATCACCGGTGACATTCCGGAATCCCTGATCCTGAGCCCCCATCCTAGCTATGTGGACCTTACGGGCTGCGGTCTGAATTCCCTTCGCATCACGGTTCCTGCCGCCAAACTCCTTGATTATCCCGTTCGCGGCTGGGACAAGACTTACTACGTGCGAAACCAGAAGATATACCATTTAAACGCAGATGGAGGATATTGGAATGAAGAAAGAAATAGCACCCTGACCTTCCGCAGCGACAAAGACGGCACGGGACCCGTTCACGAGGACGGAGAAGTGGTGGTATACAATCAGGCCACTGCAGGCCCCGGGGCCAACATCATCATTACGGGAGACGGTTTCACGGCCGAAAACTGTACGGTTGGAGGTACGTTGGAAACATACCTGCAGCAAGCTGCAAGTACCCTTCTTTCCATGGAGCCTTACAACAAGATCAAGGAGCATTTGAATGTGTATCTGGTCTATGCCCATTCCCAGACAGAGGGGGCTGAGAGCGGACAGACTAAGTTCGCTACCTACTATAAGGATCCCAGGGATGGGACCACAGCAGGAGGAGACCGCTATGGCATCCTTAACTACCTCAAGGGACTGGGCCTGGATTGCACCACGGCCACCATCGCCGTCTTGATGAACAGTCCTTATTATGCAGGAATGGATTGGTTCTACAACTATCTGAATCCTTACGACACCTATTCTATAGGCTATGTCCCGGTAAGTAATGTATTTGAAATGACTTTTGCCCATGAAATAGGCGGACATGGTTTCGGCAAGTTGGACGACGAATACTCCGGCAAGGGCAACGGTTCGGTTTCATCCAGTGACTGGGTTTCCAGCGGATACTGGCCCAATACGGACTCTGATTGTGAGGGCGATCCCACACGAGCCCGCTGGGCACCGTTCTACCTCGACGCCCGCTATGCCGCGGAGAAACTGGGGGCCTATCTGGGCGGTTCAACCTACGACACCGGTGTCTGGCGTCCGACCGAGAATTCCGTGATGAGGACACAGTGGGATGAAGGTGGAGACCGCTTCAACGCCCCTTCCCGCGAAGCCATATGGCTGAGGGCGATGTTCCTTTCCCGCGATGCCGGCACAACTTATTCTAACTGGCAGACCTTCTACAATGCCCAGAATCGCGAGGATTTCGTGAGCGTGGATCTGGCGCCTGCGCCGAACCAGGCCGCAGCCGTCCGTACTCGGGAAATTCTACGCAGGCAAATCGCCAAGCCGACGCCTCGCCGGGCACTGCCCGCCGGCCGCACCCTGCCGGAGCCAAAGCACATGCCTCCGCAGCTGGTTAAGGAATAATGTTTCGTTCAACTATATCAAAAAAATTGCTATCTTTGCACCGCAAAACAACTCAAACCATGAATTTAAGAGACATCAAGAAGGACATCGACTACGTTCTCAGCGCCTTCATCGAAGACTGCACAGTTTGCGCAGCAGTGAATCCCAAGTCGGACGACAAGGTCATCGCCGGCCTTATGGAAGATGCCGTGGACCTCTACAATGAACTCCGCGACAAGGTGACCGTCAAGATTGAGGGTTCCAAGAAGACCTATTTCAACAATCTTCGCAAGGAGATTCTTGAGCGTACCGACGCCCTCTATACCCAGTTGAGCGAAGCGGTTGCCAAGGGCAACAAGGCTGCAGAGGCCCCCAAGGCCGAAAAGCCCGCCGCAAAGAAGGCTCCTGCAAAGAAGGCAGCCCCGAAAGCTGAAAAGCCTGCTGCTGAGAAGAAGCCTGCCGCCAAGAAGCCCGCTGCCAAGAAAGCCGCTCCCAAGGCCGAGTAAGCCTGGCGATCAACAAGATAAAGCGTCGGAAACCCCGGCGCTTTTTTCGTCTTTATGGGGATTTTATTATCTTTGTAGGCTATGAATACACGCACACTTGCGCTCGCGGCCGTATGCGCGGTCATGTGCGGCTGCAACATAATCAGTTCTATCGTTCACGACGACCAGGTGGTCGCCCGTGTGGGAAGCGAACGTTTGTACCTTTCCGAACTGGACAGTTACATCCCGGACGGCACGTCCCCCGAGGACTCCGCCGCCATTGCCCTCCAGTATATCAATTCCTGGGCAACCGAGCATCTGTATCTCCGCACCGCGGAATCCCGCCTCACCAAAGAGGAGAAGAACGTGGACAAGGAACTCGAGGCCTACCGTCGTTCGCTTCTGCGCTACCGCTATGAGCAGCGCTACATCAACGACAGGCTGGATACTCTCATCACCCAGCAGCAGTTGGAAGAGTATTACAAGACCCACGCCGCCACCCTGGAACTCCAGCGCCCCATCCTCAAGGTGCGCTTTGTGGATATAATGGCCGATTCCCCCAACTACGACGAGATAATCGCAAAACTTTCCGCCGAGGGCGGTCAGGCCCTGAAGGATCTGGACAGCCTCACCTATGTGTCCGCCCCGCGTTTCTTCGACAGTTCAGACACATGGATGGATGCCGCCGTTCTCGCCCGCGAGTTCGGAACCGATTGGAATACAATGATTTCCAAAATCAAGGATAAGTATATAATCTTCAACTACGAAGATCGCGGTGAGACCCGCGCGGCGTATGTTTTCTCTATCCAGCAGAAAGGTCAGGCTCCCCTCGACTACTGCCGGAACTCCATCCGGGACAACATCCTCAGCGAGAGAAAACGCGAACTCCTGAAGAATTTGGAACAAGACTTGCTAAAGAACGCGCAGGACAAGAAAGTATTTGTTATTTACAAGAATGAAGATTAAACACACAATAGCCATCCTGGCTGCCGCCCTTGCCATGATTCCCGCCGGGGCCCAGAGATATAAGACTATCGACAAAAGCATCGCGGTGGTGGGCAACGAACTCATTACCGTATCCGACCTCGAGAATGAAATCCGCATGATGCATGCCCAGGGGCAGTCCTCGGACCGTCTCACCCGCTGCAACGTGCTGGAGAACATGATGCAGAGCAAGATTTTCCTCATGCAGGCCAGGCTGGACTCCCTCACCGTCAATGCCGATATGGTGGAGGCGAACCTGAACGAGCAGATGGCGCGCGTGCGCACCGCCCTGGGTGGAGACGAGCAGGCGGAGGCCTACTTCGGCAAGAGCCTCTACCAACTCCGCAAGGAATGGAAGGAGCAACTGCAGGACAACAGCCTCATCCAGCAGGAGCAGCAGGAGATCGCCAAGAGCATCCCCGAACTAACTCCCTACGACATCCGGCAGTATCTGGATACGGTGGATGTGGATAAACTCCCCGTCATCCCCATCAAATACAAGATGAGCCAGATTTGCATCTATCCGGACCGCGAGAAGGCCAAGATGGAGTGCAAGGAGAGGTTGCTGGCGCTGCGCGAACGCATCATGAACGGTGAGAAATTCACCACCCTCGCCCGCCTTTATTCCGAGGATCCCGGCAGTTCCCGCAAGGGCGGCGAACTCGGCATGGCCTCCAAGGATATTTTCTGGCCGGCCTTCTCTGATGCCGCAATGTCCCTCAAGCCCGGAGTCATCTCCCAGATAGTGGAAACTCCCGACGGCTTCCACATCATCCAGATCATAGAAAAGAAGGGGGACATGTTCAACGCCCGCCACATCCTTCTCAAACCCAAGTACACCGAGGAAGATCAGGAAAATGCCTTCAAGAAACTGGATTCCCTGAAGTCGGTGATAGAGAAAGGCGAAACCAAGTTCGAGACCATAGCATTCTACCGTTCGGAGGATCCCGCGACCCGCACCAACGGCGGTCAGATGGCGGATCCGCACACCGGCAGCGCCTATTTCGAAATCGACCAGATCAAGCCCGAAGACTATGCGGCCGTGAAGGATCTGGAAATAGGGCAGATATCCGCCCCCATCGTCTCCCGGGATAACGAGGGCCGCGACGGCAACCTCGTCTACAAGATCGTCCGCCTGGACAAGATAGTGCCCGCGCACCCGGCATCCTTCGAAAACGACTATACCGAACTTCTGGACGGGGTGCGAAGCATCAAGCAGCAGGAGGCGATCGACAAGTTCATCGACAAGAAGATAGCAGAGACCTACATCATAATCGATCCGATCTTCGGCGACTGTGATTTCTCTCGCGAAGGATGGAAGGCAAAGGTCAGAAAATAACAGCCCTAGCCCTCGCATTATTGCTTTGCGCCGGCCTGTCTGCCCAGAACAAACCTGAGCAGAAAGACAGTCTGGTGCGTCTCATCAAGGCCAAAAGCCTGGAGTTGATGGAGAAGAACGGGGTGAATTACCGCAAGACCATCGATGCCACCTTCTTCCACAACAACACCTATTTCATCTGCGACACCGCCCTCTGGAACGTGGATTCCCGGCTTATCAATGCCTGGGGGAACGTGCGGGTGGTGCAGGAGGGTACCATCCTGACCTCCGACAAGATGGATTATCATATCGACGATGATCTGATCCAGGCCCGTGGCACGTTGGTGCAGTTGGAAGACAAGGACCACAACACCCTCCGCACGCACTATCTCGACTATAATACCCGGGATTCGCTGGCATTTTTCTCCCGCGGCGCTTCCATGAAGGACAAGGACGGGCAGATCATCGAGAGCATAGACGGCTCCTACGATGCCAAACAGGGGTATTTCCAGTTCCGGAACAACGTGAACATGTTCACCGATTCCATCTTCATCCGCAGCAGCCGCATCAACTATGAGTCGCGCGTGAGCCGGGCCATCTTCCCGGAGAGGATAGATTTCTGGAAAGAAGACAACATGCTTTCCGCGGACCGCGGATGGTACGAGCGCCTGGAGGAAACCTTCTTCTTCAACGGCCGGGTGCATGCGATGAGCAAGGAGCAGGAGGCCTGGTGCGATTCCCTTTACTACTACCGCACTCCCAACAATATCCTGATGCAGGGCAAGGTGCAGGTGCAGGACACCACCCGGAATGCCTTCGCCCTCTCCAACGAACTTTTTTACGAGGATTCCCTGCGGCAGGTCACCTTGCGCCGCGAGGCCGCCGTGGCCCTGCAGACGGAGGATAAACTAACCGACGAATTCGGCAACCAGCGCACGAAGATCGATACCATCTACATTGGTGCGGACAAGCTGATCTACTTCACCACCCGGATGTGCGATATCCCCGAGAGCGTGGTGAGTGAATCGAAGACGCGTAAGGAGGAGATATTCAGCGATCCCGTGACGGAGTATCGCCGGAAGGCCATGCAGGCTGCGGAAGAGGCTGCGAAAAAGGCCAGGGAAGAGAATGCGGAGTCAAACCCTCTCCTCGCCGCCAAAGGCGCCACTGGCAAGAACAGCCGTGGTGGCCTCTTTGGCAAAAAGAAAGAGTCAGACGACAC
>JAFZIX010000160.1 GCA_017554135.1 Bacteroidales bacterium
TAACGTCCACATAGCCGCCGTTGCGGGTCTTGAGCAGCACCAGAACGCCGTTGTTAAGCTTGCTGCCTATCCCCCATTCGTTCGCCAGCGTCAGAGCATAGCGGGCAACGTCCTGGTCGTGCAGGGTGGTGACGGTGACAACGCAGATCTGATTGGATGTGCGCTCGTCGAAATCCACCAGCACCGCCTCGAGAGAATCAGTCTGGGCCTGGGTGAAAGCCCCTGCCAGATCGTTCACCAGACGGGGAGGATTGGGTGCAGCGGGGATAATACTATCTGCCGCCGCCCTGCACGGAATAGCAAGGACGACGACGGATAAAACGGCGATTATCCTCTTTAGAAAGGACATTAGAACTCTACCTTGGGAGCGGTCTTTGCAGCCTCGTCAGCCTCGAAATACCCCTTGGTGCTGAAGCCGAAGATGCTGGCAAGCAGATTGTTGGGGAAACGGCGGACGGAAGTATTGTACTCCTTTGCGGTCTCGTTGAAAGTCCTGCGGGCCTCTGCGATGCGGTTCTCGGTGCCTTCGAGCTGGGCCTGGAGGTCCAGGAAGTTCTCGTTGGCCTTCAGATCCGGATAGTTCTCCACCACCATGAGCAGGCGGTTCAATGCGGAACTGACCTCGCCCTGAGCCTTCTGGTATGCAGCCACATCCTCGGTGGAAAGATTTCCTCCGTTCACCTGAGTGGCAGCGGCGCGTGCGTTCACCACAGCCTCGAGAGTGCTGCTCTCGTGCTGGGCATAACCCTTGACGGTGGCGACCAGATTGGGAATCAGGTCTGCGCGACGCTGATAGTTATTCTCCACCTGCCCCCATGCGGCGGTGACTGCTTCATCCTTGTTGACCAGGCCATTGTAGGCGGAAATGCCCCAGATGGCGATGACGGCGATAATGCCGATCCAAACGAGTGTCTTTTTCATTTTATGCTAGAACTAAGATTATCTTACGCAGCGGACATTGGCCCTCAGGCTCTCTTTGCCGTATTCACCGCTGAAGAAAGCGGGTTTGTCCACATAAATATACCGGGCGATGCCCATGTCGGATCCGGACGCGTCCGCAGTCCAGAACATCGCATATTCCTTGTACGCGCGGAAATCAGCCCCACTCCCCTCAACCACAGCATAACCCAGCGGGATAGCGGAGAAACGGCTCTTGTTGGTGATCTTCACCTCCGGCCAGAACTCCCAGAGTTTGTCCCCGTTGAAAGTGGCATCCACCATCAAAGCCCCGGCGGCGCTCCCCTCATTGCCGGCGACAGCCTCGGCCAGCGCCTTGAATTCTGCATTGGAAGGAAGATGCCATCCGGAAGGACAGGCTGAAGAAGCCTCGGTCCAGGTGTAAAAACGCCCGAACACATCGGACATGGGCTCTGCATTATCAAAAGCTATCCCGGAGCCGTTCCAGGCGAGGTTCTGTATCATCCAGTCCTTGCCGCCCACAGTGTTGTAGTAGTATTTCCTGTTGTCGCGGGTATCGGTGAAAGTGCTGGCAGATGAAAGGAAATCATAGCCCTTGAGCGAACCTGTGCCCAATGCAGGATTGATAATGGTGAAACCGGCAGTAGCCTGCTTGGTATAGTAGCCCTCTGCCACGATGGTGACCGAGAGGGTAAAGCTGCTCAGCGAATCCACCGTAACCTCGAAATCGAACTCGCGGCTCTTGGATGCCGGATCGCTCTCGAGACGCACCGTATCGGTCTTTTCGGTAAGAGGATTGGTCCAGTAGCAGGTGAAGAGAGTATCCGATTCATCCTTTTTGTATCCGCCTTTCGGCACCACGTGGACCACATCCCCATACTGGAGATATCCGGGAAAGTCGAAAGTCAGACTGCCGTTGAGATATTCCTTGCTGGTGGTCTCTTCTTCTTTCTTGCAGGAGACCAGTGCAAGTGCACAAACGGCGGCGGCAATTATGGTAATGTTGCGAAAAAACTTCATCTCAAAACATTTATCTTGCAAAGATAATACAAATATTCTGCCGAAGTGAAAAAAGGACGATGTGTAAGCCAAAAGTTTTCGTTATATTTGCGTAATTATGGAAACAATCAGACACGAATACAATACCGAGCGCGAAAAGCTCAAGATAACAGAATACGGGCGCAATGTGCTCAAGATGGTGGAGCAGCTGAAAGAGATTCCGGACCGCGCAAAACGCAGCGAGCAGGCAATTGCCGTGGTCAAGACCATGGAAATCCTCAACCCGGGAGTAAAAATCCAGGAAGACTGGGAGCATAAGCTCTGGGACCAACTCTACATAATCGCAGAGTTCGACCTGGACATCGACTCCCCCTACCCCTGCCCCAT
The DNA here is from genome assembly GCA_017554135.1 of Bacteroidales bacterium. Classification (GTDB taxonomy): domain Bacteria; phylum Bacteroidota; class Bacteroidia; order Bacteroidales; family UBA932; genus Cryptobacteroides. The sequence continues at coordinate 2,305 of JAFZIX010000160.1, forward strand.
CAAGGAAGAATTCGAAACCAAGCCCGTGCCGCTGCCGATGAAGGGCACCAAGATCAAAGCCACCCACTACGGCCGCAATATCGAGAAGATCATCGACCTCCTCTGCGGAGAGCCGGACGGAGAAGTGAAAACAGCCATGATCCGCTCCCTCGCGAACTATATGCGCACGCAGTACCTGATCTGGAACAAGGACAGCGTGGCGGACGAAACCATCTTTGCAGATATCGAAAAACTTTCCGACTACAGGCTCAAGGTGCCGGAAGGGCTGGCCCTCAAAGGAGTATCGCAAGATGCATCCTTCTCCCGCCCCACCCTCGGAATCAAGCCTCAGAACGGAAGCAAGAACCGCAACAAGTACTATAAGAAAGGCAAGAAGAAATGAGCAGATTCGGGGACTACATAGCGTTCTGGCGGGGCTGGGACGATCAAGAAAGGAGCAATGCGAAGGTTATCGCGGGGCTCCTGACCGGGGTATTCTGCCTGTTCATCCTCATTTCCTGCATCTCATACCTCTTCCACTGGCAGCAGGACATGAGCCTTCTGGGCAACCCTGCCATGATGGACAGCACCACCGCGGTAGGCAATGCCGCCGGCAAACTTGGATACCGCACCGGGCACCTCCTCATAGGTGACCTCTTTGGCCTGGGCAGTTTTGCCCTGCTGATTATCCTGGTAGCGGTCAGCGTCCGCCTGATCGGCCGCAAATGGGGCTTCTCCCTCATCAAAACCACCCTGCTGACACTCACCGGCACGATGGTCGCATCCCTGCTGCTCGCCTTCGCAGGCAACCTCGCCGGCATTCCGGACATCTTCGGCGGCGGCCTCGGCGGCGAATTCGGCAGGCAGGTGGTCCTCTGGGGAAACAACCTCTTCGGCCCCATCATCTGCGGCGCCATCATCCTGCTCCTCCTCATCCTCTGGCTCTTCTTCAGCAGCCACCGCTTCACCTCCTGGGTTTACTCCCTGGGGCGGAAGGACTCCGAGCCACAAGGTGATAATGATAATGACTTTAACAACGCTATTGAATCCGCAGCAACTCAAGAGGACATAGTTTCTTCTGAGGACGGTGCAGGCAATCCCCCTGAGGGACGTAACACCCGCGGTTCGATAGCGGGGGGACCGTCCCAAAGGGATGGTGGGGTGAGTCCGCAGGACGAACTCCCGAAGGGGGATGAACTGCAACCGTCCGAAATTGCAGCGGAAGAGGAAGAACCGTCCGAAAACGCCGAGAATTCCCTTGAAGTAGTCACCGACGACACTTTGGAAAACGAACGCTACGAAAGCCTGCCGCCAATCGACAACAGACTGGACCCCCCGGAAGGCCTTCCGAAATTCAAATCCCCGGGCCTCGAACTCCTCGAAGCCCACGCCTCCGAACGCCGCCAGGTCTCCAACGAAGAACTCCAGCGCAACAACAACAAGATTCGCGCGACACTTAAGAATTATAAGATAGAGATCACAGAGGTCAAGGCCCAGGTAGGCCCCACGGTCACACTATACCGTGTTACCCTGGCCCCCGGTGTCCGCATCTCCGAGGTCAAGAAACTTCAGGAAGACATAGGCATGCAGATGAACGCCAAGGGCGTGCGCGTAGTGACTCTGTCCGACTCTGTGGGCATCGAAGTGGCGAACGACTATGCATCCATAGTGCCCCTCAAGAGCCTCCTGAACAGCGAAGCCTTCCGCAACAGCAAATACGAACTGCCGGTCGCGATAGGCTACACCATCACCCAGCAGGTCAAGGTATTCGACCTCAGCGACGCCCCCCACCTCCTCGTGGCAGGCGCCACCAAGCAGGGTAAATCGGTAGGCCTCAACATAATCATCACCTCCCTGCTCTACGCCAAGCACCCTTCGGAGCTGAAATTCGTCTTCATCGACCCGAAGATGGTGGAATTCTCTGCCTACAATTCGCTGCTCAAGCACTATCTGGCAGTGCTGCCTACTGCCGGAGACGAAGAGGAAGAAAGGGCCAAGGCCATCGTCAAGAACGCGAAGGACGCGGAACTGACGCTGAAGAGCCTCTGCGTGGAGATGGACGAGCGCTACGCCCTGCTGAGCAAGTCCGGAGAGAACAAGATCACCGACTACAACGAGAAGTACAAGGCACGCAAACTGAACCCCAAGAACGGCCACAGATTCCTGCCTTATCTCGTTACGATAGTGGATGAATACGCCGACCTCACCATGACCATGGGCGCAAGCCCCGAGGTGCGCGCGGCATCCAAGAGCATCACCAACTCCATCATCCGCCTGGCCCAGAAAGGCCGCGCCGCAGGTATCCACGTGATTATCGCCACCCAGAGGCCTTCCGTAGACGTCATCTCCGGCGTCATCAAGGGCAACTTCCCGTTGAGAATCGCCTTCCGAGTGGCCTCCAGAACGGATTCCATGACCATCATAGACTCCCCTGGAGCCGAGAAACTGATAGGCCGCGGCGACATGCTCCTCTCCGCAGGCATCGAGAACGAACGCATCCAGTGCGGCTACGTCAGCAACTCCGAAATCAAGGCGATCACCAATTTCATCGGGGACCAGGAAGGTTTCGGCAAGAGCTATAACACTCCTTATTATCTGCCCGAGGTCAAGGAAGAAGAGAAGGAAGGCGGTGCGAAGGGTGAACTTGGCGAGATGGACGAACGCTTCGAGGAGGCCGCCAAACTCGTGGTCACCACCCAGAGAGGATCCACTTCAGACCTGCAGCGCAGGCTCGGAATGGGCTATGCAAAGGCGGGCCGCGTGATGGATCAGCTGGAGCAGGCCGGAATCGTAGGCCCCCAGGAAGGGAGCAAGCCTCGCACGGTTCTTGTATCTACCCTCGATGACCTTGAAACACTGCTTGATAACCTGAGAAATGATGCGTAAATTCATCACCATACTCGCTGCGCTCCTCTGCCTCCAGGCAGCGGCCCAGAGCCCTGTGGAGCAGCTTCTTGCAATGCTGGAAAGCTCCCGCGTGAGCATCAGCTACAGCTATTCCGATTCCAAAGGAAACCAGCTCGGCAGCGGAATGGCCACGGTGCAGGGGCATTGCTACAGCGTCATCGAAGGCGGCACCAAGTTCCTGTGCGACAGCGTCACCCTCTGGACGGTGGATAATCATAAAAAGGAAATATACATAGAAGACGCCGGCGGCAAGTCCGATCTGTTCGGCAATCTGGACACCATACTCGAGCAGGTGAAAGACCTGAAATACGAGGGCACCAGGGTTTCGTTCACGATGACCCTCCAGGGCATCCCGGAGCCACTCAGTTGCAAGGCAACCATTTAAGGAAAAACAATAAAGACAGCGACTTGAAAGATTTCAGGGTGGATGTCAGTAAATATGATAAACTCTGGATAATTACTGACCTTAGATGACATCTTTCCTACTTCAAGTTGCTCAGCATTATCATCCGGCTCCCGAAATCAGCCGGATGTGTTTTATTTTTCCGAACAAACGTGCGATAGCTTTCTTCCGCAAGCATCTGGGAACGCTGTGCGCCGAAGCCCACCGGGCCATAATCGCGCCCGAATGCCTCACCATAAACGACTTCTTCTCCCGTCTCGGCGGGCTCCGTCCGGCAGACCGCATGAGCGCGATGGTCACTCTGTATGATTGCTACAAGGCCCTCAACCCTGCAGCCGAACCCCTGGACGAATTCATATTCTGGGGAGGAGTGATACTCAGCGACTTCGCGGAAGTGGACAAGTATCTGGTGAATCCGGACCACATATTCAAGAATGTCGCCGAATACCGGCAGATGCAGGACGACCTGGATTACCTGGAGCCCGGCCAGAAAGAGGCTATGGACCAGTTCCTGAAGCAGTTCAGAAAGGACGGAGACTACAAGGAGCGTTTCCGCAGGATATGGGACATACTCCAGCCGCTCTACCATCACTTCAACGAGATACTTGCCTCACAGGGCCTTGCAAGCGAAGGAGCCATTTACCGCAGCATTGCCGACAGGCTGGGCTCCGAAGCCGCGGCAGACATCCTGAAAGCCGCTTTCCCGGATTCGAACAAATTCATATTCGTGGGCCTCAACGCCCTGAACGAGTGCGA